>DATCFW010000164.1:0-7225 GCA_036509295.1 Solirubrobacteraceae bacterium
CCCGAGTTGGGATCGGCGTCGGCTGACACGTCGGCGACCGTCCGGTGAGCGCATCCCGCGTCCGTCTGCCACGCCGGCTTGGCCTCATAGCTCGAGCAGCCGCTGCCAACACCCGACCACGCCGCCTCGGTCCAGCCGCGCGCGTTGCCGGCCTGGGTGAGCGTCGTGCCGCCGACCGCGGTCACGTATTGCGACGCCGCCGGGTACTCGACGCCGTAGCCCGAGTCGCCCGAGCTGACCGTGATCGCGACCCCCGGGTGGTTGTAGGAGCCGTCGGTCGACAGCTCCGACGCTGACTTCGACCCGCCGTAGCTGTTGGAGATCGCCGCCACGCCGGCGGCCTTGGCGGCGGTGTTCTCCGCCGCGGCCAGGTTCGCATTGGTGGCGGAGCTGGCCTCGACGAGCAGGATGTGGCAGGTGGGGCACGCCGACGAGACGGCGTCGACGTCGAGGCTCTCCTCCTCGGCCCAGCCGTAGTCACCCGAGGGCAGCGGGCTGGTGGCCCCGCGCTGGTTGACCTGCTTGAAGCACCCGTTGGCGGTGGTGCACGCCGACAGCCCGTAGGCCTTGCGGAACGTCGCCAGATCGGACGCCGCCTTGGGATCGTTGTAGGCATCCACCAGCGCAACGGTCCGGCCGGCGCCGTTGAGGCCGGCGCGCTTGTACGCCGACTGGATCTGCGCCGACCCGAGACCGGTGGGGCCCGGCATCACATCCGGACCGGTCCGGCTGGCGCCGATCGCCTGGCCCAGGCAGCGCAACGCGCCGCCCGCCTTCGGTTGGGCGGCGGCGAGCACGTCGCCGGTGAGCCCGTGATTGGCCGGGTTGGCGCAGCCGAGGCTCACGCTCGAACCGGATACCGGCAGCCGGGGCGCGGCGCCGACCCCTGGCCGGGCGCTCGCTCCGGACACGCCGAACGCGGCACACACGCCGGCGACCAACGTCAGCACTGCTGACCGCCGTGCCCAGCGCACGGCAACCGTTGACTTCATCATTTCGACCTCCCGCGGTGAGAAATGGATCGTGCCAGCCTATCCCACCGAAAATCAGCACGTCGAGGTCGATCGTAGATGCGGAGGTTTGCGCGACGCTGCGCTCGGTGTCAGCTCGGCCCTTCGCGGACGAGCATCCCAGCGTGTAACTGCCCCGGTCCGGCGTGGCCGCTGAGGCCGATCGTGAGGTCGAGCTCGGCGAGCAGGCCGCGCAGGACGGCGAGCACCCCGGCCTCGCCGCCGACGGCCAGCCCCCACACGTACGGACGGCCGATGAGCACGGCGTCGGCGCCCAGCGCCAGCGCCTTGACCACATCGGCGCCCGAGCGGACACCGCTGTCGAGGAGCACCTCCAGCTCGCGGCCGACCGCATCGACGATCGCCGGCAGGGCATCGAGCGAGGCGATTGAGCCGTCAATCTGCCGGCCGCCGTGGTTGGAGACCACGATCGCGTCCATGCCGTGCTCCCGCGCCGCGCGGGCGTCGTCGGGATGGAGGATCCCCTTGAGGGCGATCGGCAGGGTCGTGCGCGAGCGCAGGAACTCGAGGTCCTCCCAGGTCAGCCGCGGGTTGGTGAACACGCCGACGAAATGGCCAATGGCCGCCTGCGGATCCTCCTCCGGGGGCTTGTCCAGCCGGGCGCGGAACACCGGGTCGGCGAAGTAGTTCGCGATGCCCACGCCCTGGAGAAACGGCTGCCAGCCACGCTGCAGGTCGCGCGGCTTCCAGCCGGGCAGGAACGTGTCGAGGGTGACGATGATGGCCCGATACCCGGCGGCCTCGGCGCGAGCGAGGAAGCTGGCGGCGAGATCGCGATCGGTGGGCCAGTAGAGCTGAAACCACTTCGGCGCGCCGGGGCCGGCGGCGGCGATCTCCTCGAGCGGGATGGTGGACATCGTGCTGACCGCCAGCGGCAACCCGACGGCCGCGGCCGCGCGCGCGGTCGCCAGCTCGCCGTCGGGATGCACGATGCTCTGCACGCCAACCGGCGCCAGTCCGAGCGGGGCGGGCAGCTCGGTGCCGAGCACGGTGACCGACAGATCCCGGGAGGCGACGTCGCGCAGCATCCGGGGGACGATCCGCCAGCGCCGGAAGGCCGCCTCGTTCGCGCGCAGCGTATCCTCGCTGCCGGCACCGCCGGCCACGTAATCCATCGCCTGAGGGTCGGCGACGCGCTGCGCCTCCCGAGCCAGCTCAGCGAGCGAGACGGGATGCTGCGGTCGCTCGCCGCCCAGGCCCCGCAAGAAGATCTCGGCCTGGTAGGAGGCGAACGGCGGCCCGAATGCGGGCGCTTCGGTTACTCGTCCTCCGCAGCGTCGGTGGTGGTGGCGGCCGCCCGGGGCCGTCGCCGGGCCGGCTTCGCGCCGCCCCCGTTGGCGTTGGCGGCCGTGGCCTCGGTGGGCCTGGGCTTGGCCTTGGCCTTGGCCTTGGCGGCCGTGGCCTTGGTGGGCCTGGGCCTGGCCTTGGCCTTGGCCTTGGCGGGCGTGGCCCTGGGCTTCGGCGTGGTCTTGGCGGCCTTGGCGGCCGTGGCCCTTGGCTTCGGCTTGGCCTTGGCGGCCGTGGGCTTGGCGGGCGTGGCCTTGGCGCGGGCCGGCTTCGCCCCGTCGCCGTCGCCGGCGCCGTGTTCTTGGAGCTCGCGTTTGAGCACCTTGCCGGTCGGGTTGCGCGGCAGCTCGTTGAGGAACACGACCTCTCGGGGCGCCTTGTAGCGCGCGAGGTTGTCCTTGACGTAGTCCTTGAGGGCTTCCTCGGTCAACCGCTGGCCGCTGCGCAGCACGACGAACGCTTTCAGGCGCTGGCCGAACTTCTCGTCCGCGACGCCGATGACCGCCGCCTCCGCGATCGCCTCGTGGGCGGCGAGCAGCTCCTCCACCTCGGCGGGAAACACGTTCTCGCCGCCGGAGACGATCATCTCGTCATCACGCCCGTCGATGAACAGCCGGCCGGCGGCGTCGAAGTGGCCGACGTCCCCCGATGACATCAGGCCCTTGATCTGCTCCTTGGTCTCACCGCCGGTGTAGCCCTCGAACTGGGCGGCGTTACCGACGAAGATCCGTCCGGTCGCACCGGGCTTCACCTCCTCGCCGTCATCGTCCAGAAGCTTGACGACGACGCCGCGCACGACCGAGCCGACGCTCCCGGGCTCCGCACCGAGGTCCTGGGGTGTGGCGATCGTGGCGTAAGCGATCTCGGTGGACCCGTACATGTTGTAGACGACCGGGCCGAACGCCTTGAGCGAGCGCTTGGTCAGATCAACGCTGAGCACCGATCCGCTCACGAAGATCACCTTGAGGTGAGACAGGTCGCGAGCGATGACCTTGTCCTCACCGAGGTCGAGCATCCGCTGGAGCATCACCGGCACGACGACGAGCCCGGTGGCCTCGCTGTCCTGGAGGCTGTCGAGCGTCGCCTCGGGGTCGAAATGGCGGTGGACGACGAGCGTTGAGCCGAGCGCCAGGCCGAGCGCCAGGCTCGCGAAGCCGAGTGCGTGGAACATCGGCACCGCGAGCTCGGTCGTCTCCCGGGCGCGGAAGGGGACCTTGCTCAGCAGGCCGCCGATCAGGCCAAGTGACTTGGGCTCGTTGCGCGGCGCGCCCTTCGGCGTTCCGGTCGTGCCGCTGGTGAGGATGACGATCTTCGGCGCGGTGCCCGCCTTCGGGGGCGCGCTGGTGGGGGCGCCGGCGATCAGCGCGTCGAGCGTGTCATCGGCGTCGGCCGCGCCGTCGGCGTCGTCGACCCAGGCGCGCCAGCGGCCGTGCGGCGGCTCGACGTCCTTGAGCGTGGACGCGTACTCGTCGTCGTAGACGAGCAGGTCCGTCCCTTCGCGCTCGGCGACCTCGCGGATCTGGGGGCCGGCGAACGACGTGTTGAGCAGGATGATCTTCGCGCCGCACTTGGCCGCCGCGAACACGGCGTCGAGGAAGCCGCGATGGTTGCGGGCGAGAATGGCGACTCCATCACCGGGCTCGAGCCCGTGCTCACGCCAGGCGTTGGCGAGCGCGTTGGTGCGCTCGTCGAGCTCCCGGTAGGTGACGTCACCGCGCTCGTCGCGGATCGCGACCCGGTCCCCGTTGCGGATCGCGCCGATCGTGACCGCCCCGGCGAGCATCCCGTGGCGCTCGAACGCCAGCAGCATCCGGGCGACGCGGTGCGGAAGCTCGGGGCCGACCATCCCGCTGCGGATGCAGACGGCCGCGAAGTAGGCCTCGTCGCCGAATCGCTCCACCAGCTTGAGGCTGCCGCCGAGCAGACCCTTGAGCTCGTCGGGAACGAGTGACTTCAGATCGACGTCTACCACCGTGTTCTCCTCACCAGGACGCGCAGGTTAGGGGATCGTCCTACCCGTTCGCGTCGCGTTTGCTCTCCGGCGAGCTTGCGGTGGTAAGCGGCGGCGGATTACCGGCCGGCTTCACGCGCCGCGATCGGGGGCTTGGATCGGATCGGCCGGCACCGCCCGGAGACGGCGGCGGGGGGGCCGTGGGAGATAAACCATGGCATACCTGGAAGATCTCCCAAGGCCAGCGGAATCAGTAGCCGCTGTACGCGCTGTAGCCGTCGCCGCTGTAGCCGTACCCGCCGTCGGAGTACCCGTAGCCACCCCCGGCGTACCCGTAGCCACCCCCCGCGTACCCGTAGCCACCCCCGGCGTACCCGTAGCCGCCGGCGCCGCCATAGCCACCGTTCCTGCCGTAGCCGTAGCCGTTGCCGTAGCCACTCGACGGGTAGCCACCGGCACCGGCCGACCCGCTCGTGTCAGACGCGGACGAGCCGCCGGCGGCCGACCACGCGACCGAGAACGACGAGCCGTCGGCGGACAGGCTCGACGGCGTCGCGCCCGCGGCGCTCTCCTGGGAGGCGAACTGGGTGTCACCGAAGCCGGAGCTGGACGCGCCCGAGCTCAGCGAGACCGCCGACGCCGACCAGTCGGGATCGGAGATGGTACCGGTGTGTCCGGCGGTGGTGGTTGCGCTGGCGTTGGTAAAGGTCACCGTGCCGAAATCGGTCAGCGGCAGCGGGGTGCAGCTCGACAGGCCCTGCTGACACGCTGACGGCGCCTCGGCGATCCATTCGGCGCTGGACGTGTCCGGGTTGCTCATCGTCAGCGTCTTGCCGAATGACTGACCGGTCGTGATGTCGTCAATGGCCACCGTCACGTCGGTGCCGTTGACCGTCACCCGACTGGTGATGTGATCTCCGGGGTGGACCGCCAGGGCGACCTTGACCGGCGCCGACGGCACCAGCTCGTACCAGGCGTAGTACGACGCCGTGCCGTCGGCCGAGCAGTTGGCCTCGGTCCCGTCCTGCTCCAGGGCCTCGGTCTGGCCCGTGCCGCCGAGGCCGACCCAGAAGGCCGAGTACGCCGATCCGCTCGTGCACTTGGCGGTGGGCTGGATCCAGCTGCCGGACACGGTCTTGTACTGCGCGCCGGATGACCCCGAGGACCCTCCGGTGACATAGCCTGACCAGTTCTCGCTGGAGGCTTGCTGCACGTCGGCCGCAGCCGACGTCGCCGGGATGGCACCGAGTGCACAGGCGGCCGACACGGCAAGTGTGGGAATGACGAGTGTGGGCTTCATGCACTGACTGTGCATCGCCTGGCGAAGAGCGCTTTACGAGGACGCGAAGAGCGCTTTACGAGTTGGTGAAGAGCTTCATGAGCCTCAGCCCGGATCCAGGCTCAGGCGCCGATCACCGCGCGGGCCTTCGCCAACCGGACCGCCTTGGACAGCGTCTCCACGTCATAGGCGTCCTGGTGGCGATGGCCGTTGATGAAGAACGTGGGAGTGCCCGACACGCCGCTCATGTCGGCGGATTCGACGTCCTCGGCGATCCGCGCCGCACCCTTGCGCTTGCGCAGGTGCTCCTTGAAGCGATCGAGGTCCAGCCCCAGCTCGCGGGCGTACTCCATGATGGCGCGGAGGGTCAGATCGCCCTGGTGGGCGAGCATCGTGTCGTGCATGTCCCAGAACTTGTCCTGGGCGGCGGCGGCCTCGGACGCCTCGGCGGCGAGCTGGGCGTGCGGGTGCACGTCGTTGAGCGGCAGGTGGCGCCACACGTAGCGCAGCTCGCCGAAGTCCGTCAGGAGCTCGCGAATCGCCGTCTCCGCCTGACCGCAGTACGGGCATTCGAGATCCCCGTACTCGACGAGCGTCACCGACGAATCGGGGGCACCGCGGGCATGGTCACGCTCGGGATCGACCGGGACGGCGAGATCGACGATCGTCGGCGCGGCGCCGATGAGCAGGCGGAGCTTGAGCAGCTTCGGCAGCCGCTCGGTGACGCGCAGGACCCCCCAGCTGGCGAGGGGGGCGGCCACCAGCGTGGTCAGCACGCCCAGCTTGGCCTCGGCCAGATCCTGGCCGTGGAACGCGAGGGTCGAGATGAGCAGCGAGACGGTGAACCCGATGCCGGCGACCGCGCCGCCGCCGATCACCGAGGCCCACCCGACCGGCGGCGCGATCCGCCCGCGGCTCATCCGCGTCAGGACCGCGGAGGCGCCGGCGATGCCGATCGGCTTGCCGAGGACATAGGCGGCGATGATGCCGAGGGTGATCGGTGAGCCATACGCCCGGGACAGGAAGCTCCCGCTGATGGCGAAGCCGGCGTTGGCGAGCGCGAACAGGGGCACGACCACGTAGCTGGTGAACGGATGGAACAGCCGCTGCCAGCGCTCGTTGGGCGAGATCGCCGATCGCAGGCCCGCCCGGGCCTCCTGCTGCAACTCGGAGGTCGGCTGCTCGCGGAACACCCGGAACAGGTCGGTCGCGCGCTCGAGATCGGCGCGCGCGGCCGGATAGGCGATCGTCAGCAGTCCCAGCGCGAGGCCGACCACGACCGGGTCGACCCCGGATTTCAAAAACGACACCCAGGCGACGACGCCGAGCACCGCATAGACGGCGCCATTATGGACGCCACGATTGCGCGCCACCAGCACGATCACGAACGCGGTCACGCCGACGGCCAGCGCCACGCCCTGGACGGCGGTGGTGAAGGCGAGCGCGATCACCACCAGCGCGACGAGATCATCGACCACCGCCACGGTGAGGATGAACGCCCGCAGGCTGTCCGGGAACCGGCGCCCGACCAGGGCGAGCATGCCGAGCGCGAACGCCGTATCGGTGGACATCGCCGCCCCCCAGCCGCCGGGAGCCGAATCGCCGCCGTTGATCAACAGGAAGACGATCACCGGGATGACCATCCCGCCGACGCCCGCCACGAATGGCAGCGCCAGC
>DATCFW010000165.1:0-2063 GCA_036509295.1 Solirubrobacteraceae bacterium
CTGTCCGGGAACGTGCGAAGCTCGGGGTCGCGGGTCAGGTTGCCGGTCAGAACCACCCGGTTGATATTGCCTCCAGCCATTGCTCTGGCTCCTTTCAGTGAACGTGTGGAAGCTCGTGATCGAGTCTATGGGCGCGCCAGACGGCAACCCATCGAGTCAGCGGAAAATGGTCTAAATCGTTGCTGCATTGGCACGGTTTCGTGACCGACGGAACACTTCCGTGACCAACTGGCCCACCGGCGGCGCAGGGCCGGGCCGCGACAGCAGGCCCGGGCGACGAGGGCCGGCCGGCGGCGCAGGGCCGGACCGAGGCTAGTCCTCGGAAGAGGGTGGCCCGGCGGGAGTCGCTGAAGCGCCGGCCAGCACCGGGGGCGCCGAATCCGGCGGCGGAGGGGTGCCCGGGACCACCTTGATGATCCGGAATCGCAGCACCGCGTCGTCGATGCGCAGGTTGTGCGACAGGCCCTCGAGCAGGTCAGTCGGACCAGTGAACTGCAGCAGGTGATACTCGCCCTCGGCCTGATGGTCGATCTCATAGGTCAGCGGCCGCGTGTGCCAGTCGTCCTGGCGTTCCATCGTGCCGCCGCCGGCGGTGATCTGCGCCTCGGCGTCAGCGACGATCTTGGCGCGCCGGTCTTCCTCCGCAGTGGTGGAGAGGACGAGCATCAGGTCATATAGGCGAGCTTGCTCGGACATGGTCGGTTCGCGGATCGGGCCCCACGAGCGGACCCGATCAGCGGCGGCCGACTATAGCGGGTGACATCGGTGCCCGGCTGGCAAGATTGCCCCATGCCCCGGGCGCCCGCCACCAAACCCGAGCTGCCGATTCTCGAGTGCGCCACCGATGCGCAATGGCGAGGCTGGCTCGCGGAGCGCCATGCACTGTCGCCGGGCGTCTGGCTCAAGTTCGCCAAGCGGGATGCCGCCGCCAGCACCGTCAGCCACGCCCAGGCGCTCGACACCGCTATCTGCTTCGGCTGGATCGACGGGCAGACGCGGCGCTTGGACGAGAGCTTCTGGCTGCAGCGCTTCACCCCGCGTGGCCCCCGGAGCAAGTGGTCCCAGGTCAACCGGGCCAAGGCCGAGCGGCTGATCGCCGATCGGCTGATGCACGAGGCCGGCCGCGCCCAGGTGCAGGCCGCCCGCGCGGACGGGCGCTGGAAGGCGGCGTATGAGCCCCAAAGCCGCGCCACCGTCCCCGCCGATCTCCGCACGGCGCTCGATCAGGACCCGGCGGCGCGCGAGTTCTTCGAGACGCTGACGGGGCAGCGGCGATATGCGTTCCTGTACCGGCTGCACCACGTCAAGCGATCCGACGCCCGGGAGCGGCGGATCGCCTCCTACGTCGAGCTGTTGCGCGCGGGCAAGACGCTCAACTGACGGGCCGGCCGGCCCGAACCCACGCTCACGACACGTCGAGCGCGCGCTCCTTGGCCTTGATGTCGGCCAGCTGCTCGTCGATCCAGTCGCCCGGATCGCGCGCGGTGACGATCGAGATCAGCCCCGCGTGGCGGCGCTTGCGTTCGTCCACGGACATCGTCAGGGCGGCGTGGATGGAGTCGGCGAGCTCCTGGATATCGAACGGGTTGACCGACAGCGCGTACTCGCCGAGCTCCTCGTGCGCGCCGGTGTTCTCCGACAGGACCGACACGCCCGCGCGCTCGTTGACCATCGGTCCCTCCTTGGCCACCAGGTTCATGCCATCGAACATGGCGTTGACCATCAGCATGTCGTAGTGCTTATAGGCGGCCACCGCCTCCTCCAGGTCGTCGCGGAGCTTGAGCTGGATCGGCATCCAGTCCGGTGAGCCGTGGCGGTGGTTGACGACCGCGACGACCGCTTCGATCCGCTCCAGGTACTCGGCGTACTCGGGCACGTCGGTCCGGGACGGCATCAGCTGGGCGATGAACGTGACCCTCTCGCGGAACTCGGGGTGCTGCTCGAGGAACGTGTCGAAGGCGCTGAACCCGCGCAGAACGTTCTTGCTCAGATCGGCGCGGTCGACGCGCAGGATCAGATGGTCGCGGCGGCGGCGCAGCAGCTCTGACTCAAATTCCCGTACG
>DATCFW010000166.1:0-16903 GCA_036509295.1 Solirubrobacteraceae bacterium
GCCGGCGATCCGGCCGATCGCGATCAGCGCGGCCGTGTCCTCCCCCGCCCCGCCGGTACCGCCCCCGCGGGACGCCAGCTCGAGGTCAGCGATCTCGCAGATCGCGTGGGCGAGCTTGTCCGAGCCCGCGTTGCGGGCATCGGCGATGAGCCGATCGGCGGCCCGGGACGGCATCCTCAGCCGTCGCTTGATCTGAGCCGGCGCCTCCCCTGCATCCAGCGTGACCGCCACGTCGTGGGCCGCGCGGACCCGCTGCGAAATCCAGTAGAGCAGGCCCGGCAGCCGTTCACCCTGGTCACGCAGCTGCAGGTATGCCGCCACCGCCGCCCGCCGTTCCCCCGCGACGAGGGCGTCGGCGACCGTCCAGGCGCGCCGCTCGGCCGACGACGCGGTCAGCTCCTCGATCTGGGACGCATCGACGGGGGTCTGGGTGGACGGATCGGCCTCCACCCCGAGCGCGAGCTTCTCCAGCTCCCGCAGCAGCCGCTGCTGCCGATCCCCGACGTGGCGGACGAGGGCGCGAGCGGCGTCGGAGTCGAGCTCGAGCCCGAGCTCGCGGGCGCGCGCGGTCACCCATTTGGGCAGCTCCCACGGCTTGACGCTGTTCTCGGCGCTGATGTCCCCCGGCGCGTTGCGGACCGCCTCGTGCAGGCGCTCGGGGGCTCGGTTGCGGCCGTCCTCGCGCGCGAAGAAGGTGACGGTGGTGTCCGGCGCGATCGAGGCGAGCGCGGTGACGAGCGGATCGAGTTCCTTGTCGCGCCAGCGCTCGACCCCATCGACGATGATGAACCGGCGCGACAGCGCCAGCGTCATCGCATCGATGGTCGCGGCGACGCGCTCGGGGGTGGAGTCATCGCCCTCAAGCAGCTCCAGCCCCTCGGCCCCGCTGACCGACTCGGCGATCGCTCGCAGGCGTGCCCGCCGCTCGGCAATCCGGCCATGGTCGTCGCCGTGGATGAGGTACGCGGGCTTGAACGTCGGCGGCACGGCGGCCGAGTCTACGCGGGCCCGGCGATGGTCCCGCGCTAGTACACCGCGTCCTGCGCCAGCTCCAGCGCACGGGTCACCGCCGCGGCCGGGGTGTCGGCGAGCTCGACTCCGTCGATCGCCCACGTGTCGTACCCGACGACGCCGACGCCCGCCGCCAGCGCCAGGCCGATCTCCGACAACGTGCCGTATGCGCCGCCGACCGCGACCACCGCGTCGGCCGCCCGGACGATCAGGCCGTTGCGCAGATCGCCGAGCCCGGTCGCCAGCGCCAGCGTGACGAACTCGTTGGCGGCGTGGCGATCGGTGCCGGGCAGGATCCCGACCACCATCGCGCCGGCATCACGGGCGCCGCGGCTGGCCGCGGCCATGACCCCGGCGCCACCGCCGTTGATCACGACGGCGCCGGCGCCACCGAGACCACGGCCGACCTCCTCGGCCGCCTGCTCCTGCTCCGGCGTCGGCTCCGACGCACCGATCACCGCGATGTACGGCGCCGCCGAATGTGCGGATCGGGGCACGGCTACTTCACGACGATGTTGACCAGCTTGTCGGGCACCACAATCACCTTGACGATCTCCTTGCCCTCGATGTGCGTCTGCACGCCGCTCGCCGCCAGGCAGAGCTTCTCCAGCTCCTCGCGGGGCGCTCCGGTCGGCGCCGTCACCCGGTCACGCACGCGTCCGTTCACCTGGCAGACGAGCTCGAACGTGTCGGCGACGAGCATCCGCGGATCGGCTTCGGGCCACGGCTCGGTCCAGACGCGCCGCCCGGTCACGATCTCATAGATCTCCGCGCCGAGGTGCGGGGCGAACGGGAAGATGAGCGAGGCCGCCGTCGCGACCGCGAACCGGCGGGCGGCGACGTCGGCCTCGGGATGGCGGTAGACCTCGTTGACGAGCTCCATCACCGCGGCAATCGCGGTGTTGAACGCGAACCGGCCGCGCATGTCGTTGGTGACCTTCTCGATCGCCCAGTTGGCCTTGCGCACCAGCGTCAGGGCATCCCCGTCGGAAGTCGGCGGCTGGTCGGCGGGGCGGCCGGGAGTCCCATCCTCGGCCAGGCCGTCGCCGAGGCGCCACAGGCGCGCCAGGAAGCGGTACACGCCCTCGACGCCGGTGTCCGACCACGCGGCGTCCTGCTCCGGCGGTCCGATGAACAGCACGTAGCAGCGAGCGGCGTCGGCCCCGAAGCGCTCGACGATCTCGCTCGGCGCCACGCTGTTGCCCTTCGAGCTCGACATCTTGTTGCCGTCGGCCCCGAGGATCATGCCCTGGGTGAACAGCGTGCCGAACGGCTCCTGGACGTCGAGCAGATCCATATCGGCCAACGCCTTGACGAAGAACCGGCTGTACATCAGGTGCAGAATCGCGTGCTCGATGCCGCCGATGTAGGTGTCGACCGGGGTCCACGCCTTCAGCACCTCGCGATCCCACGGCGCCGCGTCGTTGCGCGCGTCGCAGTAGCGCAGGTAGTACCAGCTGGAGTCGACGAACGTGTCCATCGTGTCGGTCTCCCGTCGCGCCGGGCCGCCGCAGGCCGGGCACGTGGTGTTCACCCAGTTCTCGGCGGCCGCCAGCGGGGACTTGCCGCGCGGCTGGTAGTCCTCGACCTCCGGGAGGCGCACCGGCAGGTCGGACTCGGGCACCGGCACCAGCCCGCAGCCGTCGCAGTAGACGATCGGGATCGGGCACCCCCAGTACCGCTGACGGGAGATGAGCCAGTCGCGGAGGCGGAAGTTGGTCGACGCGTGCCCGGCGTCGCGCCGATCGAGCCAGGCGACGATCGCGTCGCGGCCGGCGACGGCGTCCATCCCGGTAAAGCCATCAGAGTTGATCAGCCGCTCGTCGTCGGTGTGGGCGGTGAACGCCTGCTGCGTGATGTCGGGCGCATCCCCGGCGGCGGGCGCCACCACCGGCCGGATCGGCAGGTGAAAGGCGGTAGCGAAGTCGTAGTCGCGCTGATCGTGGGCGGGCACGCCCATCACGGCGCCGGTCCCGTACTCCATGAGGACGTAGTCGGCGACGTACATCGGGATCGCCTCGCCGTTGACCGGATTGGTCACCGTCCGGCCCAGCGGCACGCCGGTCTTGGGCTTGTCGGCGGCCCCGCGGGTCTCGGTGGCCTCGGTGAGCGCGCGATTGACGTACTCGTGCACCGGCGCCTCGTGCTCAGTCCCGGCGACCAGCTTGAACACGTCGGGATGCTCGGGGGCCATCACGAAGAAGGTGGCGCCGAACAGAGTGTCCGGACGGGTGGTGAACACCGTGTAGTCGATCGGGTGGGCGGGGTCCCAGTCCTCGCACCGAAACGTCACCTCGGCGCCCTCGCTGCGGCCGATCCAGTTGCGCTGCATCGCTTTGACGTTCTCGGGCCAGTCGATCCCATCGAGGTCGTCCACCAGCCGGTCGGCGTAGTCGGTGATCCGGAAGAACCATTGCTCGAGCTGGCGCAGCTCCACCTCGTGCCCGCAACGCTCGCAGCGGCCGTCGATCACCTGCTCGTTGGCAAGCACCGTCTGATCGAACGGGCACCACTTGACCGCCGCCTCCTTGCGGTAGGCCAGCCCACGCTCATAGAGCTTGAGGAAGATCCACTGCGTCCAGCGGTAGTAGGCCGGCTCATGGGTGGCGAGCTCGCGCGACCAGTCGATCGAGATCCCCCAACGGTGGAACCAGTGCCGGTAGGCGGCGATCGACTTGTCGGTGGCCACCCGGGGGGCCACGCCTGTCTTGATCGCGTTGTTCTCGGCCGGCAGGCCGAACGCGTCGTAGCCCATGGGGTGCAGCACCCGATGACCGGTGCGGCGGCGGAAGTGGGCGATCGCATCGCCGAGCGCGTAGTTCTTCAGGTGTCCGACGTGCGGCTCGCCACTTGGATAGGGCAGCATCTCGAGCACGTAGGACTTCGCCTCGGCCCCGGCGACCGCTGGGTCGTTGTCCACCTGCCAGGTGGACTCGCGCTCCCAGAGCTGCTGCCACTTTGGTTCGATCGTGGTGGGGTCATACCGTTGCTGCGCCATATCTGGTGCCGCAGGTTACTCAGTGGGGCACCGCGGACTCACGACCGCCGGAGCGCCGCCGGGCCGAGCCGGGCCCGACCGCCGTTTTGCGGACACGTGCGCGCGTGCCGTTTAGGATGGCGAGATGTCAGACCAGCGCGCCACGCCCAATCGCAGCGGTTCGGCGGCCGCCGACCGCGTCGCGTCGATCCTGTCGGCCGCGGAGGCGACGGCCGAGCGGCTGCGCGTCGACGCCGAGGGGCGCGTCCGGGACAGGATCGCCGAGGGTGACCGCGCCGCCGACTACCGCGTCCAGGCTGCTGAGGAGGAGGCCGCGGAGATCCTCGCCGGCGCCCGCAGCGAGGCCGAGCGCGTCCTGCGCGAGGCCCATGACCGCGACGAGGAATCCAAGACGACGGTGACCTCCGAGGCACTCACCATCATCGCCAAGGCCCAGGAGAACGCCGACGAGACGCTGGCCAAGGCGACGCAGATCGCATCCCGCCACCGCCAGGAAGCCGAGACCTACACGCGTGACCTGCTCAGCGAGGCCCGCCTGACCGCCCAAGAGGTCCGCACCGAGGGCCTCGAACTGGCCGCCAACCTGCGTCAGATGGGCGAGTCGCTGCGCGCCAACGCCGAACGGATCCTGCGAGACGTCCAGGGCGTGCACGGCCAGATGGTGGCGCGCATCGATCGGGTGGAGGGCCGGCGCGCCCCTGCCTCGTCGGAGTCCCGGCGGGCACGGTCCGGACGGTCCCGCGGCGGCGCGCGGGAGGCCGTGTCCGTCGAGGGCGATGACGGGATCCCCGACGTGCCCGAGTTCATCCCCCGCCGGTGACAGCAGCGCGGGGGGCGTCGCATCGGCCGCCGCACAGCGGCTGCGACGGCTCCGATTGGCCTCGTCGCGCAGCGGTCGGCTCGCATGTATTAACCTTGGAGCCGACTTCGAACTCAACGGGGCTGTAGCTCAGCTGGGAGAGCGTCGCGCTGGCAGCGCGAAGGTCAGGGGTTCGAGCCCCCTCAGCTCCACTCCCTCCTCACCGTCATCGCCGGTCACGGTGGGGTCTGACTCGTGGTGCGATCGATCCGACTACCGGGTCGGTCGGTCGGTCGCTCAGTCCGGCGCGGCGCCGGAGGCCAGGCGCCAGAGCGTCGAGCCGTCGGCCGCGACGGAGCTCTCGACGACCCCGCCGGCACAGAGCTCCGCGAGCGCCCGCCGGAACGCGGCGTACGGAACAAGACCCAGTGCAGTCAGCTGCATGTACCCGACGCGGTCATAGAGATCGGATGTGGTCACCGGCTCGTCGGTCAGGGCCGCCAGCAACGCGGTGTCGTCGGACATAGCGGGTACCGTACCCGCGCGCCGCCGAGCCCCACCTCGGCGGCGCATCGTGGGCCGTGAGGCGTCCGCCTCCCGCTCGCCGTCAGGCCGGTACCGTGCTCAGGCATCGCCGCCGGACTGGAAAAGCGCGTCCTCGCCGTGGTGGGCGACGTCATGGGTTTGCTCGATCTCGACGAGCTGTGCCAGGGCATGCTGGTCACGTTGCGACACGCGGTGCCAGCGGAGTGGTGCGCGCTCAACGAGGTGCCGGCCGATCTCCCCCACACCGTCTCGCTCACCGACCCGCCGGTGCCCGAGGAGTTCCACCTGGCGTTTGCCCGGCACGGCACGCAGAACCCCATCGCGGCCCACTTCTTGGGCACGGGGGACGGCCGCGCGACGCGCTTCTCGGACCTCGTGACCCGGCGCCAGCTGCACCGGCTCGAGCTGTACCGCGACGTCTACCAGCCGCTGCGAGTCGAGTATCAGATCGCCATGACCCTGCCGTCAACGGCGCGGCGCGTGCTCGGCGTGGCCCTGAGCCGCAGCGGGCACGACTTCACCGCCACCGAGCGCGCGCTGCTCAACCTGACGCGCCCCTATCTCATCCAGGCGTATCGCAACGCGCTCGCCCACACGGAGCTGAGCCAGGGCGCCGGGCGGCAGATCCTCGTCTCCGATCTGCGGGCGCTCGGCCTCACCCCGCGCCAGGCGGAGGTGCTGCGGCTCGTCGCGATGGGCTCATCGGACCAGGACGCCGCCACCGAGCTCGGGATCGGGGTCCGCACGGCCCAGAAGCACCTCGAGCACTGCTACCGGCGAATGGGCGTGGACAGCCGCTCGCAGGCCGCCCGGGCGGCCTGGGCCGTGGCGGTTTAGCCAGTGAGGGCTCACGTCCTCACGCGAGCCCGGGGTCCCGCAGTGCCCCGCGCGAAACGCGGATCAGGCGGCGTGCGCCGAGGGAAGCGTGGACGCTGACCGTGACCTCAGCCAGCTCGCCACCTCCTCGCCGGGCATCGGCCGGCTGAGGAAGTAGCCCTGCGCGGTCTGGCAGCCGAGATCGCGCAGGCGGTTCCACAGCTCGAGCGTCTCGACGCCCTCGGCGACCACGTCGAGCCCCAGGTTGCGGCCGAGATCGACCGTGGAGCGGACGATTACGGCATCGTCGGCCTCATCGCCCATCCCGAGTACGAACGAGCGATCGATCTTGATCTCATCGACCGGCAGCTGGCGCAGGTAGGACAGGGACGAGTAGCCGGTGCCGAAGTCGTCGATGGAGAGCCGCAGGCCGAGCTCGGACAACTCCTGGAGCACCACCTTGGCCCGCGTCGGATTAGCCAGCATCGAGGACTCGGTGACCTCCAGCTCCAGCGAGCGCGCCTCCATCCCCCACCGGGTCAGCAAGCCGGCCACCTGCTTGGGGAAGTCGCGGTCCAACAGGTTGCGGGTGGAGAGGTTGACCGAGATCGACAGGTCCAGCCCAGCATCGCGCCATTCGCGGCCTTGGCGCAGCGCCGCCTCGATCACGTACAGGGTGAGCGGGCCGATCAGGCCCGTCTCCTGCGCGATCGGGATGAACGAGTCAGGGAAGACCATGCCCCGCTCGGGATGCTCCCAGCGTAGGAGGGCCTCCACCGATCGCACCTCGCCGCTCTCCAGCGCCGCCTTGGGCTGGTAGTGCAGGAGCAGCTCCTTGGCGGCGATCGCGCGGCGCAAATCGGCAACGAGCGTCAGCCGGGTGAGGTCGTACTCGTGCGAGTCCTCGTCGTAGAAGGTGAACGACGCGCTGTCGCGCTTGGAGTCATACATCGCGACGTCGGCGCGCTGGATGAGGACCTGCGCATCGGTGCCATGCTCGGGATAGATCGCGATGCCGACCGACGCCTCCGCCGCCAGCGGCAGCGAGTGGACGTAGATGGGGCGCTCGAGCGCGGCCCGGATGCGCTGCACCACCGGCAGGGCGTCGGCGCGCGTGCCGAGATCCGGGAGGAGCAGGCCGAACTCGTCGCCGCCCAGCCGGGCCACGGTGTCGGCGCCGCGGACGGCTTCGCGCATCCGCTCGCCCACCTGGCACAGCAGCTGATCGCCGGCGGCGTGACCGAGCGAGTCGTTGACCTCCTTGAACCGGTCGAGGTCCATCAGCGCCACCGCCAGCCGGGTGCCGGTTCGCTGGGCCTGGCGGATCGCCTGGCCGATCCGCTCGCCGAACAACAGCCGGTTGGGCAGCCCGGTGAGCGGATCGTGCAGCGCCTGGTGCTCGTTGAGCCGGGCCTGGCGGATCAGCTCCTGCTCGGCGCGCTTGCGCTCGGTGATGTTCTCAATCATCGCCACGATGCAGGCGGGCGAGCCGTCCTCGCCATGCTCGAGCACGGCGCGCACCAGCGCCCACAGCAGGATGCCCGAGCGTGCCATGCAGCGCGCTTCGAGCTGGAAGGACTCGCGCTCGCCGGCGATCATCTCGGCCAGCTGCTCTGGCACCGTCTCGCGGTGCTCGGCGACGAGGTGGTCGGTGAACGGCGAGCCGACGAGCTCCTCGGCGCTGGCGCCGAGCATGTGTTCGAGCGCCGGGTTGACCTCTAGCACCGCACCCTCGGCGTCGAGCCGGACGATGCCGATCGACGCACCGTCAAACAGGGTGCGGAAGCGCGAGATCGCCTGGGCCTGGGCGCGCCGTGCCTCGAATTCGGCCACGCGACTGACCGCCGCCGTGAGCACGACGGACAGCATCTCCAGCGTTTCGCGATCATCCTCGTTGAGGCGCTCGTCATCCGAGCAGCTGAGAACATTCAGGGTGCCGATCACCTCCTCGCCCTGGAACAGGGGCACGCAGATCATCGACGTGTCCCCGAGCTTGGCGCGGAGCTCCTGGTTGATCCGGTGATCGCCGACGGTGTCCGCGATCAGCAGCGGCTGGCGGCTCTCGATCGCGTACCGGGCCACCGAGCCCGCCACGGGCCGGCGGGCGTCGAACGCGCCGGCGGCGATGCCGGTCACCGCGCGGGTGTGGAGCATGTCCCCGTCGATCAGGTTGACCATCGACCCATCGGCGCCGATGATCGCCTGTGAGCGCTCGGCAACGTGCTGCATGACGCTCTGGAGGTCGTCCCCGGCGGCGGCGATAACTCGCTGCGTATCGATGATCAGTGAAAGGCGCTGATCGCTGTTGAGCTTGGCGCCGGGCATCGCGCGGTCCGGTTTACACCGGATGAGACGCGCCCCCGCGCGCGCAGATGATGCTGATCGCCATGTCGGCACTATCGGCACCCCGCCGGCGACCTTGAGGTTTTTGCGGCCTGGCGCGCTAATTGGACCGGTTTCTGGCGGCCTGGAGCGCGGCGGGCGGGTCAAGCGCGGCGTCGCCGCGGGTCAGCTCCAGCGCGCGATCGGCCAGCTCCGCGGCCTGCGCTCCACCGATGTTCTCGTCACGGAGAGCGAGCGCGAGCAGCACCTGGCGCAGAAGCTCCAAGTTCTGGAGATCCGGCGGCGCCCCCGCGGGCGGCAACGAACGGGTCGTGGCGAGCAGTCCCGCCGCGCTGCCGCCCCCGCCGCCACGGAATGACAGCCGACCACCGGGATGCTTCTCCGGAATGGTGGCGACGATCCCGCCGGTGGCCGGGTTGACCACCGCCACCCGGCTGCGCAGGCCGACTCGCTCGAGCGCCAGCCGGTACCCCGACAGGCGCAGGTAGCCGAGCTGGGCGGCGAGCTGGGTGAACGAGGCCAGCTCCGAGTCGTCCTTGAGCCGGGTGTGGTGCAGGGAGACCTGGGTGCCGGCGTCCGGCAGCGTCGGATCGGGATCGGGCGCCACCAGCAGGAATGCCTGCGGGCCCAGCCGGCCGGCGCCGACGCCGGCGACGTCGGCGAGCAGCTGGTAGCCGCTCAGGCCCAGAGCGCCGACGATCCCCGGCGGCAGCGGGTTGACCGCGAGATGTCCGGGCGGATGTGCCATCGCGATCTTCTCAGTTGTCCAGGAGGCCGCCGACAATCCCGCCGAGCAGACCGCCGCCGCCTTCGCGCTGCTGGTTGCCACCGGCCCCCTCCTGCACCGGCGGATGGAAGTAGGCGCTCTGCAGCCCCACCCGTCCCGGGCCGGTGAAGCGGTTGAAGACGAGGTTGCCCGCGCCGCCACCGAGAAAGCCTGTCTTGAAGCCGTACACCTCCTGGGTCATCTGCACCGAGTGGTCGCGGTACACCCAGCCGCCGGGTTCGATGTCGATCGTCTCGCCCGCCTCGAGTACCTTCTCGAACACGTTCCCGTAGCCGTGCACCCAGACCACGCCCTCCGCGTCGCCGGCGGTGAAGTGGTCCACGAAGAAGCCGCCTCCGTACATCATGTTGGCGAATCCCTTGATCCGGCCATAGTCGTATTCGACGTGGCCGGTGGCCGCCAGGAACTGGTGCTCGCGGACCATGATGCCGTTACCGGGCTGGAGGTGCAGCGCCACGATGTGGCCCGGCGCGTCTCGGCTGAACGCAATCTCGCCGGCCGACTGGGCCTCGAGCAGCAGCAGCGGCATCCCGCCGAACACGCGGCGCTTGAGGCCCTTCTTCAGGGGGTGCAGGCCGATCTCCATGTTGGGGTACTTCCACAGCAGAACGTGATGCTCGAAGTACACCGGAACCTGGCCGTCGAGCGCCATGTGCAGCACCGGGACGAGTTCGCCCTCCAGCCGGTAGTTCAGCCCGGGGGCCTTGCCCTCGGTGATCTGGGTCGGCAGGATCGTCGGGGCGGTGGGCATTCTCGGTCTCCTGGCTGGTGGACGGCTGCCGGGCAGCGTGTCGCCGGCCCCCGGTTGTACGCGGCACGCTATCGCGACCGGGATAATCGCGGGGTGCGTCCGATCTACGTCACCGGTCACCGCAACCCCGATTCCGACTCGATCGCCGCGGCGACGGGCTACGCGGAGCTGCGGAGCCGACTTGACCCCAACAACGATTACGTCGCCGTCCGGCTGGGCGATTGCAACTCCCAGACGCGGTGGCTGCTGGCGCGAGCCGGCGCCCCCCAGCCGCGGTACCTGCCACACGTGATGCTCCGGGCCGGCGACGTCATGCAGGAGACCTTTCCGGTCAGCCGCCACGACGACCCGGTGCGCGAGGCCGGCCGGGCAATGGCCAAGGCCGACCTCGAGCTGGTGCCGATCGTCGACGACCAGGGCGCCCTCACCGGCGTGCTGACCGAGCGCGCGCTGGCCCGGCGCTACGTCCGCGACTCGCTGCGAACCTCGACGCTCGAGGAGGCCCCGACCTTTCTCAGCGCCCTGGTGGCGGTGCTCGAGGGCGATCTGGCCACCGGCGATGAGCGCCAGCTCTCCGGCCGCGTATGGGTGTACGCCATGGACCAGGCGAGTGAGAGCGGGATCGCGGACGGCGACATCGTCGTCGTCGGCAACCGCCCCGAGGCGCAGCTGCGGGTGATCGAGCTCGGCGCCGCGCTCGTCGTCCTGTCCAACTCGTCGACGCCGTCACCGCAGGCACTGGCGCTGGCGCGCGAGCGCGGCACCGCGATCGTCATCTCACCGCTTGACAGCTACGTGGCCGGTCGCATGATCACGCTGGCCGCGCCGTGCAGCGCATTGATGGAGTCCGACCCGCTCACCGTCAACACCGACTTCCTCGTCGCCGACATATCCGAGCAGATCAAGGAGAGCCACTACGGCGCGGCGGTGGCGGTGGACGCCGACAACCGGCCGGTCGGGCTGGTCACGCGCTCCGATCTCGTGGCGCCGTCGCGCCGGCGGGTCATCCTCGTCGACCACGCCGAGCAGGCGCAGAGCGCGGTCGGGATCGACGAGGCCGAGATCCTCGAGATCCTCGATCACCATCACATCGGCTCGATCGAGACCCGGGTCCCGGTCACCGCGACATTTGACCCGGTCGGCTCCACCTCGACGCTGGTGGTCGAGCGCTTCCGCCAGGCCGGCATGGAGCCCAGCCGCTCGACGGCGGTGCTCCTGCTCGGCGCCGTCCTGTCAGACACGGTGATTCTCAACTCGGCGACGACCACCCGGCGCGACCACGCGGTGGTGGAGTACCTCGAGCGCGTGCTGGCGATCGACGCCGGCGAGCTCGGGCGCGAGATGTTCGAGGCGACGTCTGACGTCTCGGACCTGAGCGCGGCCGAGATCGTGACCCGGGACGCCAAGCGCTACCAGGTCCGTGGCGGGCAGGAGATCTGCATCGCCCAGGTCGAGGTGGTCGGTACCTCGCTGCTGGACCGCAAGGACGAGCTCCTCGACGCGATGCGACGCGAGCGGGAGGACCGCGAGCTGGCGCTCTACGCGCTGATGGTGACCGATGTCGTGGACAAAGGCACCGAGATGCTCGTGGCCGGCGACGTCGCCGCCGTCGCGCGCAGCCTCGGGGTCCAGCCGACCGACAGCACGATCGGGCTGCCGGGGGTCATGAGCCGCAAGAAGGAAGTCGCGCCGAAGTTGATGACGGCGCTCTGACCGTCAGCCGGCGCCCGCGCCCGCGCCGACTCGGACCGTCAGCCGGCGCCGACGCCGACGCCGACGCCGACGGCCAGCGCCGGCGCCTCGCCCCACAACTGCTCGAGCCGGTAGTACTCCCGGGTGTCGGGCGTGAACACGTGGATGACGACGTCGAGGTAGTCCATCAGGATCCAGCGGGCCTCCGTCAGCCCCTCCACGCGCCGGGGCAGCAGCCCGTGGGCGGACTTCATGCCGACGTGGATGCCATCGTGGATCGCCCGCGTCTGACGGTCGGTCCGGCCGGTGCAGATGAGGAAGTAGTCGGCGTAGCCGATCATCCCGCGCAGGTCGAGTGCGACGATTTCCAGGGCTTTGCGGTCCGCGGCCAGCTCGGCCACCGCGGTGACCATCTGCTCCGGGGTGAGCTCGGACGGGGTCATGCCGCCCTCGGGGCGCCGTAGAGCCCGTGAGCGAAGATGTGGCCGGCGACGCCATCGGGCACGAAGTAGCGGATCGGCTGTCCGGCGCGCGCCCGCCGCCGGACCATCGTCGAGGAGATCCCGATGCGGGGCATCTGGAAGAAACGCGCCCGGTCGCCCCCCGGCACCTGATCGAGGGCACGCTGCACCGATTCCCGGGGCGTCCCGCGGCGCTTGGCGATCGCCACCGTCGCGAGCTCCAGGACCCGTTCGGGGTCGCGCCACTGCGGGAGCCCGGCGGCGATGTCGGCGCCGAGGATTAGGAACAGCTCGTTGGTGGGCGCTTGCGTGCTCAGTTCTATGAGGGTATCGACCGTATAGGACGGGCCGTCGCGGCGCAGCTCGAGATCGGAGACGGCGAAGCGCTCATCGCCGGCGACGGCCAGCCGGCACAGCTCGAGCCGGTGCTCGGGGCCGGGTTCGCCGTCAACGGGCTTGTGCGGGGGGATTCCGGCCGGGATGAGCAGCACCTGATCGAGGTCGAGCTCACGGTACGCCTCCTGGGCGAGCACCAGGTGACCAAGATGTGGCGGATTGAAGGTCCCGCCGAGAATGCCAATGCGCATCGTAATGACGGCGTGCCGCGGAGACGGAGCGAACGGTCGGGCCGCGCTCAGGCGCGAACGTGCCCGGCGCCCTCAACCAGGTACTTGAACGTGCATAGCTCGCGCACACCGATCGGCCCGCGCGCGTGGAGCTTCTGGGTCGAGTTCCCGATCTCGGCGCCCATCCCGAACTCCCCGCCGTCGGTGAACCGCGTCGAGGCGTTGACATACACGCAGGCCGCGTCGACGCCGCGTCCGAACGCCCGCGCGGCGGCGGTGCTCGCGGTGACGATCGCCTCCGAGTGCCCGCTGCCGTGCGCGTTGATGTGGTCGACGGCATCGTGGACCGAGTCGACGACGGCGGCGGCCAGTTCGAGCGCCAGGTACTCGGTGTCCCAGTCCTCGTCGGTGGCCGCGTCGATTGGCACCTCCGGGGCGGCGGCCCGGGCGCGCACGTCCCCGTGGAGCCTGACGCCGGCGGCGCTCAGGGCTCCGAGCACGTCGGGCAGGAAGTCATCGGCGATGTCGGCGTGGACGAGCAGCTTCTCGGCGGCGTTGCAGGTTCCCGGCCGCTGGAGCTTGGCGTTGAGCACGATCTCCCGCGCCGCGGGCAGGTCGGCGCCGGCATCGACGTACACGTGGTTGTTGCCCGAGGCCGCGTAGATCACCGGCACGGTGGCCACGCCCTTGAGCGCCGCCTTCAGACCCTCCCCGCCGCGGGGAATGATGAGGTCCACCACCCCCGTCTGGGTCGCCAGCTCAGCGAGCTCGTCGCGGTCGCCGCCAGCGATCAGGGACATCGCCCCGTCGGGCAGCCCGGCCGCGGTGGCCGCGTCGGCGGCGACCGCGGCGAGCACGGCGTTGGAGTGCCTCGCCGAGCTCGACCCGCGTAGGACGACGGCATTGCCGGATTTCAGGCACAGCGCGGCGGCGTCGATCGTCACATTCGGCCGGGCCTCGTAGACGACGGCGATCACGCCCAGCGGCACGCGCACCCGGCGCAACTGGAGGCCGTTGGCCAGCGTGGAGCCGTCGATGACCTCGCCGACCGGGTCGGGCAGGGCGGCGATCGTGCGCACGCCCGCGGCCATCGCCGCCACCCGGCGCTCATCGAGCGCGAGGCGATCGAGGAGCGCGTCGGACAGGCCGTTGGCCTCGCCGGCCTCCACATCGCGCGCGTTGGCCTCGAGGATCTGCTCCGTGCTCTCGATGAGCGCCCCGGCGATCGCCTCGAGCGCGTCGTTCTTGACGCCCGACCCGAGCATGGCCAGTCGCCGCGAGGCGCGCTGGGCGGCACGGCAGGTGTCGGCGATGGAGGTGCGCGTGGTCGCCATCGGCCCCACAGGTTACGACAGCACGAAGTAGTCCCGATGGATCGCCTCGTCTGAGGCCAGCGGGAGCAGCTCGTGCACGGCGCGGGACTGCAGACCGCGAACCTGACGCAGCTCGGCGGCCGAGTAGTTGCTGATCCCCTTGCCGACGGCAACCTGCTCGTGAGCGATCTCGACCGCGTCCCCGGCGTCGAAGGACCCGGTCACGTCGACCACGCCGACCGGCAGCAGGCTCGTCCCGTCCTCGCGCAGGGCGCGGGCGGCGCCGGCATCGACGAGCACCCGGCCACGGGTCGGCTTGGCGTACTTCAGCCACAGCTTGAAGCTCGAGTAGCGCCCCTCGCGGGCGGGGAACGCGGTGCCGACGGCGCTACCGGTGGCCGCGGCGGCGAGCGTCCCCGGCACCAGCCCGCTGGCGATGATGGTCGGGATCCCCGCGGCGGTGGCCATCTCGGCGGCGACGACCTTCGAGCGCATCCCGCCCGACCCGAGCGGCGACGCCGTCTGGGAGATGTCGAGGTCGTCGAGCGCGCCGAAATCCGAGACCTCGCCGACCAGCTGGGCCGTCGGGTCCACGCGCGGGTCGGCGGTGAACACGCCGTCGGCGTCGGTGAGCAGCAGCAGGCGCTCGGCACCGAGCAGGATCGCCACCTGCGCGGCGAGGAAGTCGTTGTTGCCGAAGGAGATCTCGTCGGTGGTCGTGGTGTCGTTCTCGTTGATCACCGGCACGACGCGCCACTCCAGCAGCTTGCGCAGCGTCTGGCGGGCGTTGAGGTAATGGGTGCGGGCGCTCATGTCAAAGAACGTGAGCAGCACCTGGGCCGTCGGTACGCCGCGCTCCCGCAGCAGCTCGTCATACACCTGGTACAGCTTGCCTTGCCCAACGGCGCTGGCCGCTTGCAGCTCGTCGATCGCCCGCGGACGCATCGGCAGCGCCATCACGCCCATTCCCCGCGCGATGGCCCCGCTAGTGACAACGATCACCGACCGGCCCGACCGGTGCAGCTGCGCTACCTCATCGCAGATGCGCCCGAGGACGTCGGCGCGCACCGCGCCGCGCTCGTCGGCGACGATGCTCGATCCCAGCTTGACGACCAGGCAGCTCATGCCCGCAAGGGTACGCGGCCGAGGGTTGGCCGGACCGTCGACACCGGCGCGGCCCGGCGGGGCTCACCCGCCGGGCCGGATGTTCACCGCGTCAGGACTTCTTGCACCACGGGTCCGACGGGACGTCGGCGCACGGGTCGGGCATCGACTTCAGCTGCGAGGTCGGGAGCTTGTGCATGACGATCTTGGCGACCCGCGGGTAGTGGTCAGTCGGCTTGCACAGCGCCACATCGAGCTGCGAGTCGCAGTACACCTCGCTGAGGAACGGCGTGTTCATGTTGGCCGGCGCCGCGGAGCCATCGCACGTCGGATTGGACTGCTGGAGGTTGGCCGGCGAGCTTGTCACCGCGCCTCCACCCGGCTGCGTATTGCCGCGGTAGCAGCTGGTGGGGTGCCCTGACTCAAGGTTGAGTTCGCCGAAGTCCCCGTTGGTCGGGTTGCCGTAGCCGCCATTGTGTTCGAACACGTTGTTGACCAGCGCATTGCCCCAGGCGTCGTATAGGCACCCGCCCTTGCCCAGCAGCGGGAAGTTCAGCGTGCCCCCCGTGCAGGGCGGGCCCTGATCCGGATAGGCGACGAAGATCACGCCCCACGCGTTGTTGTTGACGAAGCGGTTGTCCATGATCGTGTCGTTACGGGCGCCGGAGACCGACATGCCGGTGCCGACCGGGCCGGCCGCCGCCGAGCCGGCCGCGGGCACGTTGGGGTTGTTGTTGTCATGCACGTAGTTGTGGATGAACACCCAGCAGGAATGCGTGTGGGTGATCGGGCTGACCCCGTTGCCCGGGCAGTCGCCGTTCTGGGGTGGCGGGTTGTCGCCGTTCTGGCTGTTGGTGTCGAACCCGTCCTCGTTGTTGTCGAACTGCGAGTTCTCGATCACGAGCCGGCCGCCGGAGTTCGAGCCCGAGTAGCCGAGCGCGTTGTACTGCGCCCAGCCGTGGTTCAGGGTCTGATCGCACACCTGCCGGCAGGCGCCGATGTAGAACCCCGAGTCGTTGAAGTTCGACCCGTAGATGTTGTCCCACGTCCCGCCGCTCCAGTTGCTGGAGAAGACGCCGTACTGAGCGGCGCTGAACTCGTCGGCGGCGCTGTTGCCCTTCAGGTAGGTGCTCGTGGTGGTCAGGTACGCGCCGTAGAAGCCGTGGCCGCCGACCTTGCCGCTGTTGGCGCCCCCGTTCCACCAGATCTCGTTCCCGGCGTCGCGTGCGCCGCCGAGGAAGTTGCAGGCGGTGAGGTTCTCGATCGAGACGTCGGCGGCCTTCCACACCATCAGGCCGTTGACGCCCGACGCCTTGCCGGCGGCGGCGGCGGTCGCATAAGGACTCTCGCTCGGGCCGCTGGCGGCGCCCTTGAGGCCGAAGTTCTGCGCGGCGGCCTTGTTGCTGCACGCCGACGATCCCGGCCGGGTGCCGTCGACGATCACCTTGCTGCGGCTCATGCCGCGGATGTGCAGGCCCCGGGTGGTGATCAGCACCCCCGTGGGGAAGTTCGGCGCCCCCTTGGGCGTGCGGATCCGAGTCGTCTTGTAGTCACCCGGCCCAATCAGGATCCAGTCCCCCGCCCGGGCGGCGTCCACCGCCGCCTGAACCGATGTGAACTGACCCTTGATCCCATGGAAGGAGCCGACCCTCAGCACCTTGGCGCCGGCCGGGACGGCCAGCGCGCCCACCGCGCACAGAACGGCACCTACAACAG
>DATCFW010000167.1:0-5513 GCA_036509295.1 Solirubrobacteraceae bacterium
CGCCGCAGCGTCGGCTCGTCGTGGATGCCGCGCAGCGCACAGCCGCTGAGGCAGATCAGCCCCTCGGCGTGCTCGAGGATGACCTCCAGCGGCGTTGACGGTTCGGACGGTGGCGCTCCCGGGCGTCCATCGCGCGTATGCGCGTGCGCGCGGGTCAGGATCCGGCACAGGTTGCGCCAGCCTTGGGCGTCCTGCACGAGCAGGGTCAGGTGGCGGCCGTCGTCAAGGTCGATCTCGGCGCCGTGGATCGCCCGCAGCCCCAGCGCCCGGGCCGACGCGGCGAACTCCATCGAGCCCGAGACCGAGTTGTGATCGGTGAGGGCCATCGTCTCGTGGCCCAGCTCGAGCGCGGCCGGCACCAGCTCATCGGGAAGCGAAGCCCCATCCAGGAACGAGAACGCCGAATGACAGTGCAGCTCCACATACATCGAACATATGTTCGCATGCGGCGACGACGGAGCCGCTGACATCGAGGGAGCGCAGACGCTCGGCATCCCGGCGCTGCTGGTGCGCAGCGAGGGCGGCGAGCCCAACGCGCTCGCCGCCGCCCGGATCATCGCCGCCGACTGATCGCGTCCTCGACCTCGGCTCCTTGACAAATTATTAGTTGCTGCTAAGTTAGTCGCTTAGTTAGTGCTCGCTAATAACTCGGAGGCCGAGATGACCGCATCACGTCGGAGGGGTTGGACCCTCGCCATCGTTTCCATCGGGCTGTTCATGGTGGTGCTCGACAACCTGGTCGTCAGCGTCGCCCTGCCCAGCATCCATCGTGACCTCGGCGCGTCGATCCAGTCGCTGGAGTGGACCGTCAACGCGTACACGCTCTCCTACGCCGTGCTGCTGCTCACCGGCGCCGCGCTCGGCGACCGATGGGGGCGCAAACGGATGTTCATGGTCGGAATCTCGCTGTTCACGCTCTCCTCGGCGGCGGCGGCACTGGCCCCGTCGATCGGGCTGCTGATCGTCGCCCGTGCCACCCAGGGTGTCGGCGCCGCGATCGCCACGCCACTCACGCTGACGCTGCTTGCTGACGCCTTCCCGCCCAACCAGCGCGGCGTAGCAATCGGAGTCTGGTCCGGGGTCAGTGGGATCGCCGTCGCCCTGGGGCCGCTCGTCGGCGGCGCCATGGTCCAGGCGGCCTCGTGGCACTGGATCTTCTGGCTCAACGTCCCGATCGGCGCCGTGCTGGTGCCGCTGGCGGCGGTGCGGCTGTCCGAGAGCCACGGGCCGGACAAGCCCCTCGACCTCCGCGGCCTGGCCCTCGGCTCCACCGGACTGTTCGGGATCGTGTTCGGCGTGATCCGCAGCCAGTCGCTCGGTTGGACGAGCACCGAGGTCATCGTCTCGCTCGCCGCTGGGGTGGCGCTGCTGATCGGCTTCATCGTCCAGGAGCGCCGCACCGAGGCGCCGATGCTCCCGCTCGAGTTCTTCGCCCAGCGCGGCTTCGCCGTCACCAACGTCGTCTCGCTGGCGATGTACTTCGGGATGTTCGGCTCGATCTTCTTCCTCAGCCAGTTCCTGCAGAACGTGCTTGGCAACTCCCCCCTGCAGGCGGGGGTCAAGCTGCTGGTCTGGACCGGCGCGACGATGGTCGTTGCGCCGCTCGCCGGCTTCTTCTCTGAGCGCTACGGCAGCCGGCTGTTCATGGCCGCGGGCCTGGCACTGCAGGCGATCGCCCTCGGCTGGCTGGCGTCGCTGGCCGGCGTGCACGAGACCTACGTGAGCATGATCGGGCCGTTCGTGCTCGGCGGCTCTGGGATGGCGCTGGTGTTCGCCCCGTCGGCCAACGCGGTGCTGGCCTCGGTGCGCACCGATCAGGCCGGGCAGGCGTCGGGCGCCACGAACGCGATCCGCGAGCTCGGCGGCGTCCTCGGCGTGTCGGTTCTGGCGACCGTGTTCACCAGCCACGGCGGCTACGCGTCGCCCCAGGCGTTCGTCAACGGACTGGCGCCGGCGATGTGGGTCGGCACGGCGGTCCTCGCGGTTGGCGCGGTCATCCCGCTGCTGCTGCCGTTCAGCACCCGGGCCACGGCCGGCGAGCACGCCGCGGCGGAGGCCGCCGAGCGCAACGCGCTGCCCGCCGAGACCGGCGCGCTCGCCGAGCTGGTGGCCTGAGGGTGCCCTAGGATCGCTCCGGAGACCAACGATGACCGCCACCTCACCCGCCAGCGAACCGAAGACCTCTCGTCAGCGCGTCCCGGCGGCCGAGCGCCGGGACGCACTGATCGAGGCGGCGATCCACGAGTTCGCTCACGGCGGCCTGCACGGGACGCCCGTGGATCGGATCGCGCGGCGGGTCGGCGTCGCGCAGCCGTACGTGTTCAGCCTGTTCGGGTCAAAGCGCGATCTGTTCCTGGCCGCCGTCGAGCGGTGCTTCGAGCAGGTCGCGGAGCTGTTCACGCGGGCTGCCGCTGAGTTCGACCCGGCGATCGCGCTGCCCGACGCCGACGTGCTCAAGGCGATGGGCAACGCCTACGTCGAGATGCTCGCCACCGACCGCGATCGGCTGATGCTCCAGCATCAGGCATATGCCGCGTGTGACGACGACACGATTCGCGAGCGCGTCCGCCGCGCCTACGCGCGGCTGGTGGCTCACGTGCAGAGCCTGTCGGACGCCGAGCAGGAGCGGATCGACGATTTCTTTCGCTACGGCGCGTGGCTGAACGTGGCGGCGGCGATGGGCGTTGAGGACCTGTCGGTCGGCTGCGAGTGGATTCGCGAGGCCGAGGCGGCCGACGTCGCCGCGGACTCGGCCTGAGGCTGGGCCTGGATCCAGCTACGTCGGGCGGGCCTGCGGATGGCGGGCGAGCCCGTCGTCGGGGATCGGCTCCCACACGGCGGCGTCGGCGGTGTACTGCCGCCACGACGGGCGGATGCCCGGATCGGCGTCGAGCGTCCCGAGCCGGACGCCGTAGTTCTCCTGGTTGGGTCCGCTGCGGCTGAACAGGGCCGAGCCGCAGTCGCCGCAGAAGAACTTCTCGGCGCCCTCGGGCGGCTTCCATGATCGGATCCGATCCTCCCCCGCGAGGATTCGGAAGGTCGCGGCGGTGGTCCGCCCGTTGACCGAGGACGCGGTCCCGGTACGTCGCTGACAGCGCGTGCAGTGGCAGTAGTTGGCGGAGACGAACGGCTCGGTGACCTCGAAACGGACGGCGCCGCACAGGCAGCCGCCGGTCAGCGGGACCTCGGCGGCGGCGCTCACGACGCTCCCGCAGCCCCCGCGGTCACCGCAGCCCCCGCAGCCCCCGCGGTCACCGCAGCCCCCGCAGACCCAGCGGCCACCGGGGTCGCCGCGGCCCCAAGGTCCTGGTCGGGATCGATCCGCCAGCGGTGGGCGACGCCCTGGAGGCGCTCGTCGAGCCCCCACCGATCGGGCTGGTCCTCACCCGCGTGCTGGGGCGAGGCGCCCTTGAGCGCCATGCACCCGGTGTTGTCGCCGAGCCGCCGCATCTCGGCTACGTCGGCCTCGGTGAGACGGTTCTCGGCCGGCAGGGCCGCCAGCTCGGCGCGCTTGGCCTCGATCGTGCGAGCGCCGTCGCCCACCTCCTGGATGAGCGTCGGCGCGACGCAGGCGACCGGCCCGTGGGCCAGGTTCCACTGGCAGGCGAGCTGGATCGGCGTCAACCCGACCCGCTGCGCGATCGGGCGCATGTCGTCGAGGCGCCGGCGCCCGGCTTCGATCCAGCCGGCGGGGCGGAAGCCGCGATGGTCGCCGCGGGCCAGCTCCTGCTCGGGGCGCAGATCGTCAAAGAACAGGCCGCCGTAGTCGACCACGCGGGTGATCACGCTGACCCCGGCCGCGGTGGCGGCATCGAGGCACAGCTCGCCGGGCCACGGCTCGAGTGGGTTGAGGATGATCATCGCCCAGTCCAGCATCGATCCGAACCGCTCCAGGCAGTCGATGAGATCGAGCGTGAACCCGTTGGCGGGCCCGGGGGCGACGCCGATCATGCGGGTCAGGCCGGCGTCGCGGAGCGCCGCCATACCGGTCCATACCGCCTCGCTGGTGTAGCCGGTCCGGTCCGGGTTGTGCAGCAGGAGCAGGTCGAAGCGGTCGACCCCGCACCGCTGCAGGCTGCGCTCGGTCGCCATCCGCAGATAGCTGGCGTAGCCGTCGGGACCGCGCAAGGACGGATCGGTGAAGCGGGGAAAGCCCTTGGCGCCATTGCGCTCGCCCTCGTAGAAGTCGTGGCCGACCGCACCGATCACGCAGATGCGCTCGCGCGGGCGGCCAGCGATCGCGCGCCCGAGCATCCGGTCGGCGTCGCCCGCGCCGTACACGTCGGCGGTGATGACGGTGTCGATCCGCTCGTCGGGCGTGATCAGGGCCAGGAACCGATCGTCGTCGATCGGCTCGCCGAAGTGCATGAACCGGCCGCCGCTCCAGGTGCCGATCGCGACGCGTCCGGGGTCGACGTGCGCGCTGGTCTGAGCCATGCCGTCAGTCTAGTGTTCCGTTTGGGAAATTCGGTGGCGCCCTCGCGGCGTCTGGACGCGCCTGACGGGCGGCCAGCCACGCCCAGCCACTCGCGAGACCACTCACGAATTTCCCAAACGGAACACTAGGGTGAGGCCTGATTCAGCGCTGTCGCCACCACCTCCCGCTGCGCAGATCGTGGAACACCACCTCGTCGCGCCCGCAGACGGTGACCACCTCCCAGTAGCGCCGGCGCAGCGGCTTCTCGGTCCACCACCGGTCCTCGATCAGCCACGACTCGCGGATCGCGTCCACCTCTCGCTGGTCGACCTTCAGCGGACGACCATCGGGACCGGCGTGGACGGCGACCCGGCGGGGCACCGACAGGCGACGCGGACCGGCCATCAGCGTCTGTGTAGAACTCGCGGCACCGCTCAACCCTCGAAGGGCGCCAGCACCGCCCGGCGTTCGGGAAACCGCGAATCCGGATCGACCTCTAGCACCCGCAGGGCAGCCTCGGGCCCGGCGGCGACTCGGGTCTGACGGATCGCCTCGCGCAGCCGCTCCGCCCGCGCCGCCGCGGGGTCCTCGAGCAGCGGCCGCTGGTCTGAGGCCAACGGCCCGAAGCGCTCCACCGCGAGGCGCAGCCGCTCCGCCGGCGCCGGCATCTGCGCCAGGCGCGGCCCCAGCGCCAGGCGCATGCGCACGGGGTCGGCGAGCGCCTCGCGGAACACCACCTGCTGACGCCAGGTTCCCCCCCGCTCGACCAGGACGGCGGAGATGACCACCGCCCGCAACGTCCGCCCCCGGCGCTCGCGGCAGGCGAGCAGGCGATCGATCAGCAGTCCCAGTCCACGCTCGAGCTGGATCCCGGATGCCGCCTCAGGCAGATCCAGCGCCTCGCGCAGGAACTCGCCGGCTGGCCGGGGGCGCAGCGCGCTGTCACCCCCGCAGGCAAGCTCGTGGGCCAGCAGGCCCTGCTTGCCGAAGCGATCCGCCAACGCGGCGGCGGGCACCGCCGCGAGCTCTCCCAGGGTGTCGATGCCCAGTCGCTGCAGCGCCTCGGGCAGTTCGGCGAGCGCCGGCCGCGCCCGCA
>DATCFW010000168.1:0-3557 GCA_036509295.1 Solirubrobacteraceae bacterium
TCGTTCTCGGCCGCCGCGACGTCGTGCGCGGTGACGCCGGCGCGCAGAGCGGCCAGGCCCGCCGCGGTCGCCTCCTCGAACAGCTCGAACGAGGCTCGTTGCTCATCGCTCGGCGTGCCGATCACCGCCGTCCGGCAGATCTGCGTCCAGTAGCCGTTCAGCTGCGGCGTCAGTTCGGTGCGTACCAGGTCGCCAGGCTGCAGGCGCCGTTCCGATGGCGGGGTCATGCCGCGGACCTCGTCGCGACCCGAGGCGATCAGCATGAAGTTGTCCTCGGCGCCGCGCGCCTTGAGCGCCGCTTCGACCTCCGCCACGACCTCGTACTCGGCAACGCCGACGCGCAGAGTTTCCACAAACACGCGCCAGCCCTCATCGCAGAGCGCCGCGGCGGCGCGCAGCCGCTCGATCTCCCAGTCGCTCTTCACCAGCCGCACGGCGTCCATCAGCGCCGTGGCCGAGCACAGCTCGAGGTGCGCAACCGCGTCCGCCAGCCGGTCTCGCAGGCCGGCCGGGAGCATCTCGGCGTGCGCGACCCCCAGCCGGCCGACTCGATCGGCGGCTATCCGGTCGCGCAGCGGGGCCACGTCATCGAACCGAATCGTGTGGCGGTCGGAAACCAGCGCGGTCGCGGCCGCCGCCCGTGTGTCTCGCTCGCTTGAGAAGAACGCCGCCGGCTCGCCCGTCGCCGGCAGGTAGGCGAACGCGAACTCGCCGGTGATCGGAGCGCCGGTCAGGTAGCGGACGTTCTCCCGGCGCCATGCCGGGGCGTAGGCCAGCAGCCCGTCCAGCTCGGCCTCCAACATCGCCGCGCGTAGTCGCTCCTGGCGCCAGCTGAGCTCGGTGTCAGGGACCCCTCCACTCACCGTTGCGTTCATGCGACCCCGCTGAGCAGCTCTGCCGAGTGTTCGCGCAGCAGGTAGGTGTCGGTGTGGCTTGCTCTGCCTCCATCCTGCGCCGCGGTGACGGTGACTACCACGACCTCGTCCCTGCGTAGGGACGCGTCGCCATTGGTGCGCTCGGAGCGGTCGGCCGCGGCGACGTCGACGTGGCGCACGGCTTCGGCGCTCAACGTCACATCTCCGGGAGCGTCGGCCGACAGCGCGGCCGCGAGCGTCGCGTCGCTGGCACCGTCGCGCAACGCCGAAGCCACCCGTGCGGACTCCGCGGCCGCGTGGTCTGCGAGCGGACCACCGATGCTCCGCCCGACCCGCAGCCACAGGTGCTGCAGCTGCAGCGTGGCCGTGACGGTCACGCTCCGGTCGGCCGCCGACTCAGCCGTGGCGAACACGTCGGTCATCCCGGCGGAGCGGGCGATTCGCTCGATCGCGGCAATCCGCTCGCCCGGCGTTCCCTCGAGCCCGACGGCGGCGTTCGTGGCCTCGGCCGCGACCCGGCCGAGCCGGCGCAGCGCCTCGAGCTCACGCTCGTCGGGCACCACCCGGTCACGGCGAACGACGTCGCCCAGGTCGACGAACTCGGTCTCGGGCAGCGACTCATCGAGCGTGTCGAGCACGGCGCACGGCCACCAGTCCCGGTCGACCAGGCCCACCCGCCGCGCCGGGGTACCAGCGTCGGCGAGCACCTGGCCGATCAACCTCGGGAGGTTCGGGCCGCTTCGCACGGCGTCGATCGTCCCGGCTGCCCTCATCCAGGGTTGGCTGCGTTGGGAGAGCTTGGTGGCGAACGCCGCCTCGCCGCGGGCCGGAACCACGAGCACTCCCTCGTTCCAGAATAGGCACAGGTTGCCGAGGTAGTAGATGTCCTCGGCGCGCGACACGTCGCCGTAGATGAGGGCGGCGTCGCATCCCGCCTCGAGCAGATGCGAGCGCAGGCGCTCCACCCGTGCCGCGCAGTCGGCGCGCGTCTCCTCGGACACTGCGGTTGGGACGAGGCCCCGCTTCACGAGATCACCGGCCGGCCTCGGTGAAGATCGTGTCGGGCAACATCAGGCCGACGACCCAGTTGGGCTGATCGACGATCTCGTGGATTCGCAGGTCGCACGCGACGCTCGTCAGCGCGTAGGCCTCCTGGGCTTCCATCCCGTGATGCTCGCCGAGGTAGCGAATCATGGCGCGGGTGGCCTGACGGGCGGCCTCCAGCAGGTCGGGTCCGACGCCGGTGCATACGTGGTAGTTGTTTCGGTCGGGCGCCGGGTGGGATGGGATGTCGTATTGCGGAGCATCGATGGTGAGGCCGTGCCTGACAGACAGGCGGACGACCACGTCCATCGCGCTCTCGATCGCCGTGCCGCAGACCTCCCCATCGCCCTGGGCTGCGTGGGTGTCGCCGAGCGAGAAGAGCGCGCCCTCGACCGCCACCGGGAGGTAGAGCGTGCTTCCGGCGGTCAGGTGCTTGATGTCGACATTCCCGCCGACCCTTGTTGGCGGCAGGATCGGGTGCGGGCCGGGCGCCGCGGGTGCGAGCCCGAGCGTGCCCGGAAAGGGGCGAAGCGGCAGCGACACGTGCTCTGAGAAGTGCACGGCCTGCAGCTTGGGGTCGATCGTCGAGATGCGCAGCCATCGCTCGGTGAACTCGTCCCCGAGCAGGCCGAAGCCCGGGGTGATCGCCGTCCACCCCCATTTGCTGGGCCGGAGCTCGAGCAACTCGACCGCGAGCGTGTCGCCCGGCCGTGCGCCCCTTACGAACACCGGTCCGCTGACGGGATTGATGCGGGCGAAGTCGATGCTCGCGAGGTCCTCCGCCGTTGAGTGCTCGTGGATCTGCCCGTTCGAGGCGTCCCGCGCGTGAAGCTCAACGACCTCGCTCGACTCGATCTCGAGCGCCGGCGCGATCGCGTTGTCCCACGCGAGGTGAAACTCATCGCCGTGCAGGTTGTGAATGGACTTGAACCCCATCCTCCGTTGCGTCACGCCGGTTGCGTTCACCAGTACACCCCGCCGCGGTGGTCAACGGTGACGAGATCCTGGGCGACCACGACGTTTCCTTCGAATCCCCCGCGGTGAACCTCCTCGGCAAACCTGGCCGCGGCCGCGCGGTCAGACGGGGAGGGCTCCAGGTGAGTCAGTACGAGCGTCTTGATGTCGAGGCCGGCAACCGCTCGCCCGAGCTCCTGGGTGTCGGAGTGATAGGCGGCCACATGGTCAAGGCCCGCGGAGAGGACCGGCTCCGACCTCATCGCCTCGTGGAGGAGGATGTCGCTGCCGTCCGCCAGCCGCATGAGCGCGGGAGACACGCGGGTGTCGCCGCTGATCGTGATCGACCCCTCGCTCGCGTCAACCCTGTATCCGACGGCAGGGACGACCGGCTCATGGTTGACCGCTACCGACGTGACCCGTACGGACCCACGCTCCCACACCACCACCGGATCCTCGCCGGCCGCAAAGGCGTGCACCTCCACCTCAGGTCGGTTCTCGCGCCGGCCGTGCGTCTGCCTGACGTTGATGTCGTCCTCCCAAAAGGGCATCAGCCGCGCGAGGAGATTCGCCGCGGGGCCGTCGGGGGCGACGATCGGAAACGGCATCGCGCCGTTGCGGACCCAGCGGGTGATCATCAGATCCGCCACGTCCGTCATGTGGTCGGAATGGTGATGCGTTATG
>DATCFW010000169.1:0-8623 GCA_036509295.1 Solirubrobacteraceae bacterium
GAAGCAGCGCATGGCCTCGCTCGTTCTGAAGATGTCCGTCTCGCTCGACGGCTACGTCGCAGCCGCCGACGGGAGTAGCGACTGGGAGGCTGCCGGGCGCTCCGAGGACGGCGCGCGCTGGACGCTTGAGACCGTGAGTAACGCCGGGACGCATCTCATCGGTGCGGCGACCTACGCGAGGTGGGCCGGCTTCTGGCCGGGCGCCGCAGGGCCGTTCGCCCAGCCGATGAACGAGATCCCCAAGGTCGTCTTCTCCGACTCGCTCGCCTCCGCCGAGTGGGGCCCGACGACGATCGCCCGCGGCGACCTGGCCGCGGCCGTCACGCGCCTCAAGCACGAGCGCCCCGACGGATACCTGCTCGCCCAGGGCGGTGTGCGGTTCGCCCGGTCGCTGGTCCAGACTGGCTTGATCGACGAGTACCGCCTCGTCGTGCACCCGGTCATCCTGGGCGCGGGCGAGCGGCTCTTCACCACGCCGCTGACGATCGAGCCCGTGAGCACCACCGCCTTCGGCCGCGGAGCCGTTGCCCACGTTTTCGCGGCGCGCCCGTGATTCGAGCGCGACCGTCAACTGCGACGGCAGCGCGCAGCCGCAAGTCCTGCTCCAGGCCGGGTGCGGCAGTCTGACCGAGAGTGTCGGTGAGCCGACGAACCACAAGTGTGCAACGGTGCCTCGATCATGATCTCGCCTGCGGAGGGGAGGGCGCTGGGAGTTGCTGGCTGAGCGCGTCGGCACAGGCGGTAAGGTCGGCGAAGAGGCGTCGTCGTTGTTCGGGGTCGAACGGGGCGAGCATCTGTTCTTGGACGGCGGCGACGGCCATGGAGGCGCCGAAGAGGCGTTGGGTGCCGTTGTCGGTGAGGGTGAAACGCTCGTGGCGACCGCCACCGTCGCCCTGGACGAGGTCGGTGCTTTTGAGGGTGATGAGCAGCTGGTGCATCGCTTGGCGGGAGACGAAGGTGCCGCGTGCCAGCTTGGTGTTGGTGAGCCCGGGTTGGTGGGCGAGCTGTTCCAGGCACGAGTACTGAGAGACGGTCAGGTCGTGCTCGCGTAGGGCCGTGTCCATCGCGGCCCGTAAGGCGACGGTGGCGCGTTTGAGCACGTAGCCGACGGCGGTGTCGAGATCAACTTGACCCACGTCAACATCTTGACATATGCTGGATGTCAACACATTGACAAATGGTAGGAGTCCTTCTGATGCCCGTTGGTCCTGACTTCATCTCCCTGCAGGTCCGTGATCTTGATACCGCCGCGGCGTTTTATGAGGAGCGTCTCGGCCTGCGCCGCGCGCCTGCCTCACCGCCCGGCGCGGTGGTCTTCGCCAGCCAACCGATTCCGTTCGCCGTTCGCGAGCTGCTGCCCGCTACCGATCTCGACGCCGGCCAGCCCGGTCTCGGGATCGCGGTCTGGGTCAAGGTAGATGGCGCCCAGGCGCTGCACAACCGGCTCACAGGGCACGGGGTCACGATCGAGACTCCCCCGTTTGACGGCCCGTTCGGCCGTACTTTCGCCGTCTGTGACCCTGACGGCTACGTGATCACGATCCACGATGGCGCGTAGGTGACGATCACCCTGCATCCTCGCGGCCCGTTCTCGCTGACCGCAGCGGCCGCGTTCGTCGAGAATTTCCCCGGCACCCAAGCCGAGCGACCACCGGACGCGTTGCGCTACGCATGGGCGGTCGACGGGGATTGGCGCACGGTGCAGGCCACAGTGCGCCAGGATGACCAGGCGGTCCACGCCGAGCTCGCCGGTCGGCCAGCCGCCCCGTTGGCCCGCCGGGCCGCCCGAGATCTCGAGCAGATGCTCTGCCTGGACGTCGACGGGAGCGGTTTCACCGCGCTCGGCGAGCACGACCGCGTCGTCAGGGCGCTGCAGCAACGGTTCTCCGGACTGCGACCGGTCCTGTTCTACACCCCGTATGAAGCCGCAGTCTGGACGATCATCAGCCAACGAATTCGCATGACGCAGGCCGCCGCGATCAAAGCCCGCCTCGGCAATGAGCTCGGCGAACATGGCGCATTCCCCGCCCCGGCGCGCCTCGCGCAGCTCTCCGCACCTCAACCAGGGCTCACCTCGCGGAAGGTCAATCAGCTGCGGACGATCGCGGCGGCCGCCCAGTACGGCGCACTCTCACGCCAACAGCTGCGAACGATGACCTATCCAGACGGGCTTGCCCACCTGCAGCAACTCCCGGGCATCGGACCGTTCTCCGCCGAACTGATCCTCATCCGCGGCGTCGGGCACCCCGACGCGTTCCCTGACCACGACGCCCGCCTCGACCAGGCGATCCGCTCCGCCTACAACACAACCGACGACGCCGCCATCCGCTCGATCACCGACAGCTGGCGCCCCTACCGCGCATGGGTCGCGCTCCTGCTCAGAGCATGGCGCGAAGCCGAGACCAACGAGATCGCTCGCGGCCGACGCAGCACCACCCGCCTACACCCCCCGACGCGACCTGAGCAAAACGCACCTCAGGCTTCGGAAGCATGAACCAGCAGGCATCTCCAGACGGCCGAACGCGCCCTTCGGACTGCTGCTTCGCTGTCGGCAACCACCGGCTTGGGACGCCTCCTATGCGACGTACTGAGACGTCTGCGACTGAGCGACGCAGGGAGTGCTTCCCGCTGCAGGGGGCGCCGATGGCAGCTGCCCGAGCGCCGATGGCCCTCTGGGTCAAGAGGTGGACGCTGCATGGGTGTAGGTACCGCCGCGTCAAGCACGGTGTCGCCGGGCGCCCTGCCCTCGGCGAGAACCACGAAAGGCCCGAAACCTTGTGGTTCCAGGCCTTCTGAGGAACGCGCCCGGAGAGATTCGAACTCCCGACCTTCGGTTCCGTAGTTTCACCTTTTCCCTGCAGTTGGCGTGTTTTCGGGCGTGTGAGAGACGCTGAGGTGACCTGGCAGGGGGTCAGATTTGCTGAGTTCGGGACATGTTTCGGGACACGTGTGCTGCGTCGCGTGGGATCGGCGGCGGTCGGCAAGGCGCGAGCTCGCTGGACGCGGTTCGGCTATGGGGCCGCAGCTGCGAGCAGAGGCGAGAGCCAGTGGTCTTGGACGCGTTCGCTGTGGGAGCCGGGCCACACGTGCCCGCGCTCAGGGGCGGTCGTAAAGAGTCGTGTCGCCCCGCGTCGCGGGGCGACCTTCGTGCCCGCGCTCGCCTCACTGATCCATCCGGCACCCCGGCGTTGCATGGGGAGCAGCACTTTCAGCGAAACTGCCCAAGTGGCGACTGAGCGGCAATGTCGCTTGGCATAGCGGCGCGGGCTGAGGGTGCAGCCGGCGAGATTTGCCAAGGCAGGCGACTTGTTCGGTACAGATCGTTCTCGGGTTTCCGAACAGATTCGTATTTGTTCGGTACTCTTTGATCATGCCCCAGCCGAACAACTCTCGGCGTGGCCGTCCGCCTCGCCAGGCGATCTACGAGCGGCTCGGCATTCAGATCGGTGAACTGCGAGACCGGCTCGGCGGGCTGCCATCGCCCGTGGAGGCCGAAGGCATCTGGCGAGGCATCTGGCTGGAAGAGGCGCATCACTCGACCGCGATCGAGGGCAACACGCTCGTGCTCAAGCAGGTCGAGGCGCTCTTGGCAGAGGGCCGCGCGGTCGGGAACAAAGAGCTGAGCGAGTACCTCGAGGTCCGCGGCTATGCGGACGCGGCCGACTGGGTCTACGGACATGCGATCCAGCCGGACGAGTGGGCGGGGCAGGGTCTGATCACGTTGACCGAACTTCGACACATTCACACGCTCACCATGACCCCGGTCTGGGATGTCGCGGCCCATCCACAGGCCAGCGATCGAGAGGGACCCGGCTCCTTCCGCGAGCACGACATCCAGCCCTTTCCCGAGGGTATGACTCCGCCGTCCTGGCCCGATGTTCCGGCCGCGACCGCCGGTTGGCTCGATGAAGTCCTCAAGCTCGAGGGCGTAGTCTCTGACGCGCTCGCGTTCCCCGAGGAGCTTGCATCAGTACATGCGCGGTTTGAGCAGATCCATCCCTTCCTGGACGGCAACGGTCGCACCGGGCGGCTCATCCTCAATCTCATCCTGGTCCGCCTCGGGTTCCCGCCAGCGATCATCTACAAAGGCGACCGTGCGCGCTATCTCAGCGCACTGCGACGGGCCGACCAAGACGATCACGGCCCCCTTGGCGAGTTCCTAGCTCGCGCGATTCTCGACAACCTTTACAAGTTTGTCGTTCCGGCCGTCGCCGGCCCCGCGCGGCTTGTCCCGCTTCCCGCGCTCGCGACCCCCGAGCTGTCGGGCAATGCGCTGCGCGTGGCCGCAATTCGGGGACGCCTCAAAGCCGCCAAGGCCGCTGACGGCACCTGGCGCAGCTCTCGAGCCTGGGTCGACGAATACTCCGCCGCTCGCTACAAACGCCCCCAATAGCGACCACCCAACACTGCCGGAATCACGCGCCTGGAGGCCGCGTCAAGGCCGGTGGCGACGCCGGCCTCCAGTTCTGCTTCGGTCTCGGACCGCCCGGAAGCGGCACTCCTTGGCACAGTTCCCGAACGGCGGCAACGAGACGTGGTGTCGGCGCGTCCGAGTCCGACCGTAGGGTCACAGCGTGCCCAACATCTTTGCGCCCGAATGGACCGAACGCACGACCCGGGTCTGGTCGGCCGGATCTCGCGAATCGGTGCGCAGGCGGGTTCCCAGCGGCTCGGCGCGACGGTGTATGAGATCGCGCCAGGAGCGGTCAGCTCTCCGTTTCACGCCCATCACGCCAACGAGGAACTGATCATCGTGCTCGCGGGATCGCCGATGCTGCGGACACCAGAGACCGAGCGGCCGCTGGCGTCCGGCGAGGTCGTCTCGTGCCCGGCCGGCGGCCGTGGCGCTCATCAGCTTCGCAACGAGACGAGCGAGCCGGTCCGCGTGATCGTCATCTCGACGATGGTCTATCCGGAGATCGTTGAGATGCTCGATAGCGACAAGGTCCTGGCGCAGTCCGCGCCACCGGGGACCGCTGCTCGGATCGCGCTCGCGTTCCCCAGAGCTGCGCAGCTTGATCGCCTGGCCGGTGAGCCGTCGCCCGGGCCAGGCGTCGAGACGTAGGTCTAATGCTCCAGCTCGCGTGACCGATCCCCGGGTCTGGTCACGCGGTCACGAACGCCCCCCCAAATCCTCGCCGCCATCTAATGGAGGCCCGGCGCGAGACTGCCGGGTTCACGCAATCTGGGCAGTCTCGCCGAGCTCTACGAGGGCGTTCGAGACAGCCGCTCTCGGCCCAACTGGGCAGTCGCGCTAGTCGTGGACGTCGCCGTAAGCAGGGCGCCCGCGAACGGCGCCGGGTTCGCGTCCGTGCATACGCAAACCATGAACTTCGGCGTGAGCGCGACAGGTGCAGCACGGAGCCGTGCTTGCTCCGCCGCTCTGTCCGCTGCTGGTCTCGGGGCGGCAAGCGGCAGTCAGATCGAGAGTGCCCCAACGGCGACAAGGCAGCAGTAGCCTCGCTCGAAATCACCATAGTGGGGAGTGTCCTAGGGGCGGCAATCCCATTTGAATGGCGCCCGTCGCTAGGAGTAAGGACGGGCTGTTGCGGTTGCGTCGCCGGGGATTGGCAGTTGCAGGCGTCGTCATCGCGTGGACGGCCGTAACCCGAAGCACTTAGCGGCCCCTGAGCCTGGGCTGGGGGCCGCGATCCGAGCGCGGTTGTAGGATGATGTGCAGGCGATGAGGCCCGCCTGAGCAACGCCCGTCCTGGGCTGATGGCTTCTACCGAGTAGACGCGAGGTAGAAGTTATGCGCGCGGGCAGCGATCCGCCACTCAGCATTCTCTTTGATCGAGAGCCGGTCGATGGTGTTGCTGGCGACCCGCAGTGTTTCGCTGACCTGCATCTCGATGAGATCGTCCGGGCCGCGACATCGTCGCGATCCGAGCACGAGTTGGCCGCGCTGTTTCAACGCCAGCTGCCGGATGTCGACGCGGTGGCGTATCGGCATGAGGTCCTGCGTGATTTGTCGGCTGATCCCGGACGCGCCGTCGTCCAACGGTTCTCGGAACGGATGGGGGTCACCCGACGAAACCTGGCGGCGGCCGAGAGCTTGCGCTACGGGCGTGAGAAGGAGCGATGGTTCGTGGAGGCCGCCCGCGTGTACTGCGATGCGGCTAACGTTCTCGCGACGGCGCTGACCGCGATCGACCTGGGCTCCGAGGGTCTGCGGCGGGTCAGAGACTACGTGGCTGATTACGTCGCTTCCGAGCCGTTCCAAACGCTGAGGCGGGACGCCGAGCGGCTCGCCGGCCGCCTTGCCGCGATCCGCTACCTGCTCGAGCTCAAGGGCCTCCAGGTGCGGGTCCTGTCCTACGAGGAGCGGCCGGAGATCAGCTCGGAGGTGGCGGCGACGTTCTCAAAGTTCGCACAGGGGGCGGTTCGTAGCTACCGCCGGGAGTTCAAGGACTGGGGCGGCGCCAATCATGTCGATGCCAGGATCATGGAGGGTGTTGCGGGCCTCTATCCGGAAGTGTTCGGCGAGCAGGAGGCGTTCTGCAAACAGCACGCCGACTTCCCGGATGCGATCGTCCTCCGGTTGGACCTGGAGCTGCAGTTCTATCTCTCGTATTTGGAACTGATCGAGCCGCTGCAGGCGGCCGGGCTTCGGTTCGCGCTGCCGGCCGTCTCCGGCGAAACGAAGGAACTGGACGCGGCCGGCGTCTTCGACCTGGCCCTGGCGCTAAAGCTGGTGCCACGTAACAAGAAAGTTGTCTGCAACGACGTGTCGATGGACGGCCCGGAACGGGCGATCGTCGTCACTGGGCCGAACAGCGGCGGCAAGACCACCCTCGCGCGCGCATTCGGTCAGCTGCACTACCTGGCGGCGCTTGGCCTGCCGGTGCCCGCATCATCCGCACGGCTCTTTCTCGCCGACCACGTCTTCACTCACTTCGAGCGCGAAGAGGACATCGCTACGTTACGTGGGAACTTCGAGGATGAGCTGTTTCGGATCCACGGCGTGCTGGAACAGGCCACCGCCGACAGCGTGATCGTGATCAACGAGGCGTTCGGGTCGACCACCTCCCACGACGCCGCGCTCGTCGGCACGGCGGTGCTGGAGCGGATCCTCAAGCTCGACGCGCTCTGCATCTTCGTCACGTTTGTTGACGACCTTGCGGCGCTGGGCGAGAGCGTGGTGAGCATGATGAGTCTCGTCGATCCTTGCGATCCGGCGATCCGTACCTACCGCGTTGTTCGAAAGCCGACCGACGGCCTCGCGTATGCGGCCGCAATCGCAGCTAAACATCGGCTCAGCTACGAGACGTTGAAGGAGCGACTGGGACAATGAAGGTCGCACTGCTGGATCCCGAGGGCCGGTTCCGTCTCGACCAGGCAGTGCCGGTGCACGCACAGGAACTGACGTGTGATCTGGGGCTGGAGGCGCTGTGGGCGACAATGGCCGCCGACGACCGCCTCATATTCGACATCGCGCGATCCGTCGTCCTGCGACCACCGACAGACCCGGCGGAGATCCGTCACCGGCAAGCCGTACTGGCTGATTGTCGGGCATCGGTCGACGCGATCCGTGCGCTGTATGAGATGGCGGAGGAGGCAATCGCCGCTCCTCGACATGTGTGGGGGTTGCGGAACGACTCGCCGCACAGCGTGCTCCGCAGATCGGTGCAGAAGATGGAACTGCTCGTCCCGTTCCTCGAGCAGCTACGGGTCTGGGCGCTCGAGAACCAGCAGTCGTTCTGCTCTGATGGCCTTTCGCGGCTCTGCGCGACCCTGATCGAGGAGCTCGACCCCGCCTATCTTGACCACGTTCGGCGGCATCTGATCGATCTGAACTTCAAGGGCGGCATGCTGCTCGGAGTCCAGCTCGGCCGCGGGAACGTCGGGATCGGCTACACGCTGCGCCGGCGCGATCACCGCAACTGGTTGTCTCGCGCCCTTGACCGCTCCGGTTATCGCTTCGCGATTGACCCCCGCGACGACGCAGGCACTCGCGCGCTGGACGAGGTCGCAGACCGAGGGGCAAACACCGCCGGAAACGCCGTGGCCCAGTCGGTCGACCACGTGATGGCCTTCTTCACGCAGCTGCGGGTCGAGCTTGCGTTCTACATCGGCGCGGTCAACCTCCACCGGCGGATGGCCGAACGGGGCGCGGTGTGCGTCCCGACACCGCGGCCGGCCGGAACGCGCACGCTGGCCGCGCGAGGGTTGCGGGACGTCGTGCTGATGCTGACGGCAGACACGCCTGTGATAGCGAACGATCTCGTCGCCGACGGCTGCGAACTAGTGATGTTCACGGGCGCTAACCAGGGTGGCAAGTCGACGTTCATGCGGGCCATTGGCGTCGCGCAGCTGATGATGCAGGCCGGCCTGTCCGTCACAGCCGACAGCTTCGAAGCCGATGTAGCCACCGGCGTGTTCACGCACTACAAGCGTGCCGAAGACGAAACACTCGAGCACGGCAAGCTCGAAGAGGAACTCGCCCGGATGAGCCAGCTCGCCGACGCGATTCTCCCGGGCGCCCTGTTGCTGTGCAACGAGTCGTTCGCCGCGACCAATGAGCGTGAAGGATCCGAGATTGCCCGCCAAATAGTGCGAGCGATGCTCGAACACGACATCCGGATCGTATTCGTCACCCACATGTTCGACCTCGCCGACAGCC
>DATCFW010000170.1:0-3593 GCA_036509295.1 Solirubrobacteraceae bacterium
CTTAAGTGCCACGGTCCCCCGGTCAGCCAGGGCTGACATCAGCCCGACCGGCGTGCGGCTGCCCGACCTGTCGGCGGTCTCGACGCGGCTCGATGCGGCGCGGCGCCGGCCGCCGGCGTGACGCTCGCCGGCGGATACGCGCGGATGACCGACGCCTGTCGCCCGGGCGAGCCGGTGCCCGAGCACCACCGCCTCCCCGATCTGGCCCAGCTGCGCCGGGGCAATCGTCAGCGGCGGCCCGATCGCCACCCCGGTGGCCTGGCCCCGGACGATCACGCCCGCCTCCCGGACGGTGCTGTCTCCGTCTGCGCGCTGGCGCCACGACCACGTCCATCACGCCACCTTGGGGATCTCGAGCGCCGGCCACGGTCAGGGTGACGATGTCGCCGACACGTTCTACGTGCAGCATCAGTTCGCGGACGCCTGCTGGCAGAGCGCCGGGCAGTGGAGTTACGTCGACGCCGCGGTGTGCGGCAGCTCATCTACAGCGAGAAGCTGGTCACGTTCGCCCAGGCGCGCCGCGCAGCGCCCGATGTCGCGGTCCGGCCGACCGCGTCGGTGACGCGTCGCGTCGCGTGTGGGTGATCGCGGGCTACGCGTTCGGCACCCGGAGCATCAGCACGTGCTCCGGATTGATGCCGATGCGATCGCCGGTGTTGACCTCTGTCACCCACGCGAGCTCCATGATCGAGCCGCGGGCGGCCGCCAGGATCGCCGACTCGACGGCCTTCGGGTCCCCGATAACGCGCAGGCGCTCGCCGCCGATGAGGGTGATCTCGGTCTCTGGGTTCATCGCTCGAACTCCCGAACCGAATACGCGTTGCACCCGACGACCTCGTAGGTCGCGTCCGGAGCTCGGATGTCGTTCCGGGCGTCCGGCGGGTCGTGCCAGATGACGTATGGCTGGTGGGATCCCATATCGAAGATGGCGACCACGGTGTCGCCGGAGATCGGGTCGGGCGTTCCGACCTCGGTGACGCAATCGGTCCGCCCGCGCCGCGTCCACAACTCGTGGATCCGGCGGCTGCTCGGCGGCCGGCCCAGCGACACGGCGAGTTCGTCGCGCATGCTCCGGTAGGCGTTCTCGGCGGCTGACGCGTCGCTGACGCCCGGGATGAAGAACGAGGCCATTCCGCTACAGACCGCGTTCGCGAGCGTCCTTGCTGAGCGCGGCGGCAAGCGCGGACGGTTCGATCCGCTCCTCGAGCTCGGTGATCCGCCTGCTCTCGCGCGCGGATTCGCGGTGGACGGAGTCCTGGAAGCCTTCGATGAGCTCCTCCAGGTGCGCGACCCGGGTTTCCAGCGCCTGAATGCGGGCCGAGTGCTCTGGCCGGGGGCTCGGAGCGGCCGGCTCGGACGTCAGCGGGTTGCGGATCTGCCTGATCTTGGCGACCAGTCCGGCGCGCTCGGGCGTGCTCATCTGGGCCCGGCGTGTCGGGGTCGGCCTCGTGTGGGTCGCTCCCACGCGATCCTCGAGATCACCGGCAGCCGATCGGACTTCAACATCCAACTCCTTCAGTCGCCGGCGCGTCAGACGAGGTCTGAGGGGGACTCGCCGCGTCGGCACGAGCCCCACGGGCGATGCAACGCCCGTGTCACCAAATTAGCACTCGAGCGACGACCTGAGGGGACATGCGCGCTAGAATCGGCCCTTCGGCCGAGCAATTAGCACGGCAAAAAGTGTCCCGCGTTTCCGCAGTCGCTGCCCTGCAGTGTCCTCCGCGTCTCGCAGCACACATACCGGAGGGAAGTAAGCATGGCTACAGGAACCGTGAAGTGGTTCAGTGACGACAAGGGCTTCGGCTTCATCACGCCCGATGACGCCGGCAAGGATCTGTTCGTCCATCACAGCGCGATCCAGGGTGACGGCTACAAGTCGTTGACCGAAGGCGCGAAGGTGTCGTACGACGCCGAGCAGGGCCCCAAGGGCCCCGCAGCGGCGAACGTCGTCGCGGTCTGACCGTTCGGCGGCAGCGGCGGGAGGCATTGGCCTCTCGCCGCGTCCGCGTCGAGGTGCGGGCGGGGGCCTGCGGCTCGACGGATCGCCTCCGGCACGCGAGCTCAGGCGCCTTCCCAGGAGCGCGGCGCGACACGCTCACACTCTGACGACAAGGACGGGTAGGCATGGCTTCAAGCGGCAAGAAGAGAACGACGATGGCAAAGCTCAACCGCGAAGCCAGGCTTCGCGAACGTCGCGTGGAGAAAGAGGCCCGGAAGTTCGAGCGCAAGCTCGCGGCCGCCAATCCGCCCGAGTTCGAAGACGCGCCGGAGTTCGAAGACGCCGACGCTGACCTCGCCGACCGCCCGCGGTCGGAATCCGAGGTGTCGCAGACCCCCTGACGTTGGGGACCGGGCTCAGCGCTGCGCAGGCAGCCAGTCCGACGCGATGCACGGGACCCGTTGCCCGGGCCCGTCGCGAGTACTTCCAGGACGGCCTCGAGGGCGTTCTGATCGGGGGCCGTCTCGAGGACGACCTCCCGGGCTCCTCACGCCGCTTGACGGTCACGACGACCGGAGACTGCCGATCCGCAGCGATCCATCCCGTGCCGGTGCGGGCGGTGCCGGCTGCGCCGCAGGGGCCGGCCCCGGCCCGGGGACGTCGTCGAGGAAGTCGAGGCTCGGGACGAAGAACAGGGCCCCGGTGAGCGCGGTGGAGAAATCGAGGATCCGATCGGTGTTCCCGGGCGGCCTGCCGACGAACATGTTCGTGAGCATCTCCTCGATCACCTCGGGGCGGCGCGCGTAGGCGATGAAGTACCTGCCGTATTCGTGGGAGGCGATCCGGCCGAACGGCATGTTGAAGCGCAGGACCTGCTGCTGCTCACCGTTCTCGTCCTCGATCACGTTCAGCGCGATGTGCGAGTCGGCCGGCTTGACGGCGTCGTCCATCTCGCGGTCACTCAGCTTCGTGCGTCCGATCACCTGCTCCGGGGCCTCGACCGCAAGAGCGTCCCATGCCTCCAGATCGTGGACGTACTTCTGGACGACGACGTAACTCCCGCCGGTGAACTCGGGATCGTCGTCGGCGATCGTCACCGCCGCGCGGGCGGCGGCCCCCTCCGGATTCTCGGTCCCGTCGACGAACCCCAACAGGTCGCGTTCGTCGAACGAGCGAAAGCCGTGCACCTCATCGATCACGGTGGCGGCGCCGGACAGCCGACCGATCGCTTGAGCCCGGCGGCGTCGGCTACACGTGACGGATCACGGCCTCGGATCCGGGGTCGGCGGTGAGAACGAGGAAGATCGCCGCCTCGGTGGGCGTCTGCACGATCGTCGGCGGCTCGGGGGGCGTCAACGTGACGCCCATTCTCCCGGACGTCGGCCGGGCTGGGCTCCCGGGTGGCTTGCACCGATGTGCGCGACGGCTACGGAAACGACACGAGCGCGATCCGCGCCCGAGAGGTGCTGCCCGTCACCGGTATCCCGCTGCCACCGATCGCGCCGGCCCCCGGCGCGCTGCTGTTGCTGCTCGGGATCGCGCCCGTGCTCGTCAGGGTGACGGTCGCCCCGAGCTGGTTTGACTTGGTGTGAGCCAGCAACTGGTGGCCCGCAGAAGTGAGCGAGAAGAACAGATACCCCATCTCCCCGGCGCC
>DATCFW010000171.1:0-5421 GCA_036509295.1 Solirubrobacteraceae bacterium
TCAGCGCGAGCAGGAGCGCGATGCCGCCGGCGACGAGGATCTCGTGGCGCACGGTGCTCACCGTGCGCATCACGTCGGCCAGCGGCGCCGAGTAGACGATCACCCAGCCAACCACGCGGTGCGCGAAGAACACCGGGTCGGCCACCTCGGCGACGTCGCCTGACGTCGCCTGCTCGGTCCCGGTGACGAGCCGCTGTCGGCTCACCGCCGTGCGGGCGAGGCCGAAGTGGAGCGCCGGGCCGGACGGCGGGCCGCCCGAGTCGAATTCCTCGGAGAGCTGGAGCGCGCCGCGCACCCGGTTGACGGACAGCAGGGTGACGCGATCGCCGGTGGCCCCGGCCGCCTGGTTGACGGCCCGCCGGACCTGAGCCAGCGGGGTCGAGCTGCCGACGGCGTGGCTGATCGGCCCCGAGTGGGCAGTGGCCGTGGCGGTGAGCGCGGCCATCTTCTCGCCCATCAGCCGGCTCTGGAGCCCCGGCGCCACATAGAGGTAGAGCCCGCCGACTGCGATCAGCGTGATCAGGAAGAAGACGCCCGCCAACCGGTTCGAGAGCGAGAGCGACAGCCCGCGCCGAGGCCGGCGCGCCCTAGTCAGGGTCGGTGTCACGGAACCGGTATCCGACGCCGCGGACCGTGAACAGATACTCCGGATCCTTGGAGTCGCGCTCCACCTTTTCCCGCAGGTGCCGGATGTGGACATCGATCGTCCGGGGGTCTCGGTAGGCGGAATCGCCCCACACCCGGGCCAGCAGCATGTCCCGGGTGAACACCCGCCCCGGGGCGCGCGCCAGCGCCGACAGGATCTCGAACTCGACGTAGGTCAGCTGCGCGTCATTGCCGCTGGCCCGCACCGTCCGTTTGGCGAAGTCGATTCGCAGGCCGCGGATCTCCAGCGGCTCCTCGCCGGGCATCGTCTGCTCCGGCCGGCTCATCTCGGCCCGCCGCAGCGCCGCCTTGATGCGGCTGGAGAACTCCCGCAGCGAGAACGGCTTGGTGATGTAGTCGTCGGCGCCCAGCTCGAGCCCGACCACCTTGTCGATCTCCTCGGACTTGGCGGTGAGCATGATGATCGGCACCGAACTGCGGCTGCGCAGGCGCCGGCAGACCTCCAGGCCGTCGATCCGCGGCAGCATCAGATCGAGCACGACCAGATCGAACGGCTGCTCGTCGAAGCGCTCCAGCGCCTGGCGACCGTCGGTGGCTTGGACCACGTCGTAGCCCTCCTTGCGCAACGGATAGGAGAGGAGGGTTTGGATCGACTGCTCGTCGTCGACGAGCAGGATGCGAGCGAGTCGTTCGGGCACTGTCGTCTCGGCCAACCTACGAAGAGTAATTGAGCGGCGTCCCCGGGGGGCTGCGCGGGCGCCGGAATTCCCCGACGGTCCAGCAGATAACCTCCCGGGGGATGCTCGATGGGCGCATCTACCGGACCGGCCTGATCGTCGCGGCTCTGGCTCTCGTCGTCCTGGGGTTCTCGTTGCGCAACCAGCAGACTGCGCTGAGCCCCACGTTGTCCCCTGCGGCGTTCAACGGCCAGAACGTCGCCGCGGAGATGGGCCGGATCGCCGCGGATGAGCCCGATCGCCAGCCGGGGTCCGTTGACGACGACAACCTGGCCACGCAGGTCCGCCAGGCCTTTCACCTGTACGCCCCCTCGGCCCCCACCGTCGACGTCTTCACCGGTCGGACCGTCGACGGGACGCGCCGGTTGCAGAACGTGATCGGCGTCTGGCCGGGGTCGGCGAGCGGGAGCATCGTGATCGTCGCCCCGCGCGACGCGCTGGGCGCACCGGCGGTGGCCGCCGCCTCGGGCACCGCCACCCTGATGGAGCTGGCCCGCGACCTCGCCGGTGAGACGGTCCGCCGCACCGTCGTGCTCGCCTCCACCAGCGGATCCGCCGGCACCGCCGGGGCCATCCGGCTCGCCTCCAGCCTCACCGGCCCCACCGACGCCGTCCTCGTGCTCGGCGATCTCGCCAGCTCCCGCATCAAGCAGCCGATCGTCGTTCCGTGGTCGAGTCGGGCGGTGGTGGCCCCGCCGGGGCTGCGCAACACCGTGGCGGCGGCCCTGAGCGCCCAGACGTCGCTGCACGTCGGTTTCGCCGGGCTCGGCAGCCAGTTCGCGCATCTCGCCTTCCCGTTCACCCTCGGTCAGCAGGCGCCGTTCGGGGCGCGGGGCATGCCGGCGGTGGAGCTTTCGCTGTCGGGGGAGGCCGGGCCGCCCGCCCAGGCCGCGAACGCGGCGGTGGTCGGCACCGACCGGCTCACCGCCATCGGTCGGGCCGTGCTGGAGACGATCTCGGCGCTGGACAGCGGCCCGACCGTGGCGGCGCCGTCGGCGTACGTGCTGCTCGACGGGAAGGTCGTGCCGGGATGGGCGATCTCGCTGTTCGCGCTGGCGCTGCTCGTCCCCGTGGTCATGACCACGATCGACGGCGTCGCCCGCGCCCGCCGCCGCGGCCACCTCATCGGGCGCTCGCTCGCCCTGGTGATCGCGTCGGCGTCACCGTTCGTGCTCGGCGTGCTCGTGGTCATCGCGGCGCGCCTGGCCGGTCTCATCGCGATCGCGCCGCCCGGCCCGGTCGCACCGGGCGCGATCCCGATTCACGGCGACGGCGTCACCGTCCTGGTCGCCGTCGGGGTGGTGATGCTCGCTGCCGCGGCCGGCGTCTCCGCGCTCGTGCGCCGGATGCCGACCCGGCCGCGGGATCCGCGCGGCCGTGAGCCCGAGCGCGCCAGCGACGGGGCCGTCGCCGGGGTGCTCGTGGTCATGTGCGCGGTGACGTTCGCGATCTGGCTCAGCAACCCCTACGCCGCGCTGCTGCTCGTCCCGGCCCTGCATCTCTGGCTGTGGGCGGTCAGTCCCGATCTCCGGGTACCGGCGCCGGCGCGCGTCGCTCTCATCCTGGCGGGATTGGCGCCGCCGGTGCTGGTCGCTCTCTCCGTCGCCCACGGGGTCGGCTACGGCCCGATGCAGGCCGTGTGGCAGGCAGTGCTGCTGCTGGCCGGCCACGGGGTCAGTCTGCTGGCGGCGGTCGAGTGGAGCGTGGTCCTCGGCTGCCTGTTCAGCGTGGCCACGCTCTCGGTGCTGGCCGCTCGCGGCTCTCGGGTGGCGCCGGCGGCACCGGTCACCGTACGGGGGCCCGTCACCTACGCCGGGCCCGGCTCCCTGGGCGGCACCAAGTCCGCACTCCGGCGCTGAGGACCTGACGATGCGCCGGCTCATCCGTGACATCTCTTCGGTCCTGATCCTCTCCGGCCTGCTGCTCGTGCTCGACGCCGGCGTCACGGTCGTCTGGCAGGAGCCGGTGACCGCGGCGATCGGCATGATCATGCGGGACAACGTCAACCAGCGCTACCTCAGCTATCGCACCGCGCCGCTCACCGACAACGACGTCCGGGCGCTGGCCGGTATTAGCCGGCTCGATCAGCGGCTCGCCTATCTCGCGCGACTCGAGCGCAGCCAGGTCGCCGCCGGCGCCGCGATCGGACAGCTGCAGATCCCCCGGCTCGGCAACACCTACAACGTCGTCCAGGGGACCGACACCCAGAACCTCGAGGAGGGCCCCGGGCACTATCCCTCCACGGCGTTTCCGGGAATGGGCCAGACGGTGGCGATCGCCGGGCACCGGACCACATACCTGGCGCCGTTCCGGTTCATCAACGAGCTCAAGCCCGGCGACCGGATCGTCGTCACGATGCGTTACGGCCGGTTCACCTATGTGGTCCAGTACCTGCGGGTCGTCAAGCCGACCGACGTCGCCGTGATCAACGACGTCGGATATGAACGGCTCGTGCTGTCGGCGTGCAACCCGATCTACAGCGCCGCCCAGCGCCTCATCGTGTTCGCCCGGCTCAAGTCCGTCCAGCCGCTCGGCCCGGCCCGCCGGTCAGCCTGATGATCGAGCGCCGCTGGACGCCTGCCCAAAGGTCCAGAGCGCGTCCGTGCGCGTCCAGATCGGCGCCGCGAACGCCGAAAACCAGGTCTGAGAAGTGATCGGTCAAACCCCGCCGATACGGGAAGGAAACCGCGGTATGCGCATCAGCGAGATACAGGAGCAGGTCGGTCGCGGCGAGTACCACGTGGATGCGCACGCGGTCGCCGACGCGATCGTTCGCCGGCTCCTCCAGGAGCAGAAGCTCTCTGGGTCCGCCAAGCGCTCTCACGAGGAGTGCTCGTAACCTGAGAGTTCGCCGGCGCCGCCGGCGAACTCCAGGTTGCCCGGGCCCTCGCGGACCCGTCCGATCACGGTCAGCCGGGGCGTCAGGGTCCCGCTCGGACCGGCGGACCCCATCCATCCTGCCGGACCCGCCCCGCCGCCGATCGCAGCCTGCACGCCGGCGGGCAGGCACGCGCACAGCTCATAGTCCTCGCCGGCGATGGCGGCGAACGTCGCCGCATCCTCGCCCAGCTGCGCCGCGACCTCGCTGACGCCCGTGGCCAGCGGCAACGCGCTCAGATCGAGCTCGATCGTGACGCCGCTGCGGCGAGCGAGATGGCGGGCGTCGGTGGCGAGCCCGTCGGACAGATCGATCATCGCCGTGGCGCCCAGCGTGCTGAGCGCCTGACCGGCGGCGAGTCGGGGCTCGGGTCGCGCGTAGCGGTCGTGCAGCTCGCGGAGGGTGGTCGCGCCCAGACCGTCGGGCCGCGCGCGGCCTTCGAGCAGCGCCAGCCCGGCGCCGGCCGCGCCCAGCGAGCCGGTCACGGCCACCAGATCGCCGGGTCGGGCGCCGTCACGACCGACGAGATCGCCCGGGTCCCGCGCCCAGCCGACGACGGTGACCGTCACGGTCAGCACGCTCGAGCCGCTCACATCGCCGCCGGCGATCGTCACGCCGCACGCCATCGCGAGTCGGGCCGCGCCGTCGATCAGCGCCAGCGCGTCATCGTGCTCCAGCCCGGCTGGCAGGGCCAGTGCCATGTAGGCCTCGCCGCCCGCCGCTCCCATCGCCGCGAGGTCTGACAGCGCCGAGCCCATCGCCCGGTGGCCGATCTCCGCCGGGGTCAGCTCGCCGGAGCGGAAATGGACCCCGTCGACGACGGTGTCGATCGAGGTCACGGCGTAGCCGGCGCTGCGCACCACCGCGGCGTCGTCTCCGATCCAGCGGACCACCCGGCCGTCCCCGGGCGGACCGCCACCCTCGCCGGCGCCGAGAACCCGCTCCAGCGACTCGATCAGCTCCAGCTCGCGCATCGCTCACCCGCAGCGCGACGCGACGCTCAGGCGGCCGTCAGCGGTGGCGGTAGACGATCCGGGCCCGGTCGAGGTCGTACGGGGACAGCTCGACCCGAACCCGATCGCCGGGCAGGATGCGGATGCGGAAGCGACGCATCTTGCCGGCCACGTGACCGAGCACGACGCGGTCCATGTTGTCGAGCTTGACGCGGAACATCGCGTTCGGGAGCGCCTCGACCACCTC
>DATCFW010000172.1:0-6804 GCA_036509295.1 Solirubrobacteraceae bacterium
TAGCCCGAGTGGGTGATCGAGACCACCATCTGCTGGTCGGCGATCAGGTCCTCGATGTCGATCTCACCCTCGGCGTGGGTGATATCGGTGCGGCGCTTGTCGCCGTAGGCGTCGGCGATCTCGGTCAGCTCGTCCTTGATCAGCTGCAGGACCCGCTGCTCATCACCGAGGATCTCGCGCAGCTCCTTGATCCGCTCGGTGAGGTCGGCGTGCTCCTGCTGGATCTTGTCGGCCTCCAGCGCCGTGAGCCGGCTCAGCGTCAGCTGCAGGATCGCCTGGGCCTGGACCAGCGTCAACTCGTAGCGCTCGATCAGGCCGGCCCGCGCGGTCTCGGGATCACGCGAGCTGCGGATCAGCGCGATCACCTCATCGAGGTGCGCGAGGGCGATCAGCAGGCCCTCCAGGACGTGAGCGCGTTCCTCGGCGCGGCGCAGCTCGTACTTGGTGCGGCGAACGACGACCTCGCGCTGGTGATCGATGTAGTGGCCGAGCACCTCGCGCAGCGACAGCGTGCGCGGCACGTTGTCGACCAGCGCCACCATGTTGACCCCGAACGTCGTCTGCATCGGCGTGTGCTTGTGGAGCTTGTTGAGGACGACCTTCGGCATCGCGTCGCGCTTGAGCTCGATGACCAACCGCATGCCCCGCCGGTCCGATTCGTCGCGGACGTCGCTGATCTCGGGAATCTTCTTGTCGTGGACGAGATCGGCGATCTTCTCGATCAGGCCACCGTCGCCGCCCTTGCGCACCTGGAAGGGCAGCTCGGTGACGATGATCGCCTCCTTGCCCTGTCCGATCGGCTCGATGTGCGCCTTGGCCTGGACCCGCACGCGGCCGCGACCGGTGGCGTACGCATCCCGGATGCCCTCACGACCCAGGATCGTCCCCGCGGTGGGGAAGTCCGGGCCCTTGATGTACCGCATCAGACCCTCGACGTCGATGTCGGGATCCTCGATGTAGGCGATCGTTGCGGCGATCACTTCCCGGAGGTTGTGCGGCGGGATGTTCGTCGCCATGCCGACGGCGATCCCGGAGCCGCCGTTCACCAGCAGGTTGGGGAACCGCGCCGGCAGCACGACCGGCTCCTGGCGCGTGCCGTCGTAGGTGGGCGCGAAGTCGACCGTCTCGGCGTCGATGTCGCGCAGCATCTCCGTGGCCAGCCGCTCGAGCCGGGCCTCGGTGTAGCGCATCGCCGCGGCGCCCCAGCCGTCGATGTTGCCGAAATTGCCGTGTCCGTCGACCAGCGGATACCGCATCGAGAAATCCTGCGCCATCCGGGCCAGCGTGTCGTAGATCGCCGTGTCGCCGTGCGGATGGAACTTGCCCATCACCTCGCCGACGATCTGAGCGCACTTGACGTGCTTGCGGTTGGGTTGCAGGCCCAACTCGTTCATGACGTGCAGGACCCGGCGGTGCACAGGCTTCAGGCCATCACGGACGTCGGGCAGTGCGCGGCCGACAATGACCGACATGGCGTAATCGAGATACGCCGAGCGCATCTCCTCCTCGAGCCCGCGGGGCTCGATATTGCCGCCGCCGATGGTGTCTATCGCTGACATTGCTTAGGTGGTTTGGGGGTGGGTGGTGGGAATCATGCTCACGTATCGAGGGTGGCGAGACGGGCGTTCTCCTCGATGAATGCGCGCCGGGGCTCTACCTGATCGCCCATCAGCATCGAGAACACCAGGTCGGCGGAGGCGGCGTCCTCCATGGTGACCTGCACCAGCGTCCGGGTCTCGGGGTCCATGGTCGTCTCGCGCAGCTCCTCGGCGTCCATCTCACCGAGCCCCTTGAAGCGGTAGTAGTCGATGCCCCGCTGGGCGATCGCCAGGACCTGGTCGTGGAGTTCCTCGAAGCTGCCGGCGTCGGAGCCGTGGTCACCCAGGCGCACCGTGAACGGCGGCGTGCCGGTGAGCGAGTCGAGGTCGCGGTGTACGTCGGCGAGGCGCTGGTACTCGGTCGCGTCGAGCGCGGCGCGGCGGACGCGATGGGTCGTGGCCAGCCCCGTCTTGGATTCCCACGTGCGGATCACCAGCTCATCGGGACGCTCCTCGATCAACTTGAGCTTGTACGCGTGACCATTGTCGGCCCCGTTGCCGTCGCCATCGACGACGTGGCGCAGCAGGGCGGGGACGTCGGTGATGTGCTCCTCGAGCATCCGCGCCTGCTGCATGAACGAGACGACGCCGTGGCCGTGGGCGGCGCGCAGCGCCGAGGCCCAGCCGTCGTACTGCTTGAGCAGACGAGTGAAACGCTTCCACCGAGTCTCGGTGAGCTTGAACGCCTTGCCCTGGCTGTCGGTGATCTCGAGCTTCTCGAACTTGTCGCCGAGCAGGATGTCCTCGAGCTCTGACTCGCGCTCGATGTAGCGGTGCTTCTGACCGCGGGTGAGGCGATACAGCGGGGGCTTGGCGATGTACACATAGCCGGCCTCGATCAGCGGCTGCATCTCGCGGAACAGCAGGGTCAGCGCGAGCGTCCGAATATGGGCGCCATCGACATCGGCGTCGGTCAGCAGCACGATCTTGTGGTATCGCGCCCGAGCGAGGTCGAACTCGTCGCGCACACCGGTGCCGATCGCGGTGATCAGCGCCTGAACCTCGGTGTTGGCCAGTACCTTGTCGATCCGGCTCTTCTCGACGTTGAGAATCTTGCCGCGCAGCGGCAGGATCGCCTGGGTGCTGCGATCGCGCGCACTGACCGCCGAGCCGCCGGCGGAATCGCCCTCGACGACGAACAACTCGGCCAACGACGGATCCTTAACCGAGCAATCGGCCAGCTTGCCCGGCAGCGTGGAGTTCTCCAGCGCCGACTTGCGGCGGGTCAGATCCCGCGCCTTGCGGGCGGCGGAGCGGGCTTGGGCAGCCGACACCGCCTTCTTGATCACCTGCGCGGCGTCCTGGGGGTTCTCCTCCAGGAACTCCGACAGCCTGGCGTTGACCACCGACTGCACGAACCCGGCCATGCCGGGATTGCCCAGCTTGGTCTTGGTCTGGCCCTCAAACTGGGGATCGGTGAGCTTGGCCGAGATGACCGCGGTCAGGCCCTCGCGCACGTCCTCGCCGGTCAGGTTGTCGTCCTTCTCCTTGAGAAAGCCGCGCTTGAGCGCGTACCGGTTCAGCGCGCTGGTGAGCGCCGAGCGGAAGCCGGACAGATGCGATCCGCCCTCGATGGTGTTGATGTTGTTGGCGAACGAGAACACCGACTCCTGATAAGAGGAGTTCCACTGCATCGCCACCTCGACGGCGCCCTCGGCGCTGTCGCCCTCGAAGAAGATGATGTTCTTCTGGATCGGGTCCTTGTTCTGGTTGAGATAGGCGACGAAGTCCCTGATCCCGCCCTCGTACTGAAACTCGGCGCGCTTGCCCTCGTCGCGTTCGTCGATGATCGTGATGCGCAGGCCACGGGTGAGGAACGCGGTGTCGCGCATCCGCTCCTCGATCACGGTGAAGTCGATCTCCAGCGACTCGAAGATCTCATCGTCGGGCAGGTAGGTGATCGTCGTGCCGGTCTCCGCGGTGGCCTCGCCCTTGACCAGATCGCCCTGCGGCTTGCCCCGCGCGTAGGTCTGACGGAACACGTGACCCTCGCGGCGGACTTCGACGTCGAGGCGCTCGGACAGCGCGTTGACCACCGAGACGCCCACGCCGTGCAGCCCGCCGGACACCTTGTAGCCGCCGCCGTCGCCGAACTTGCCGCCGGCGTGCAGCACCGTCAGCACCACCTCGACCGCCGGGCGCTGCTCCTTGGCCATGATCCCGACGGGGATGCCGGCGCCGTCGTCAACCACGGTGACCGAGTTGTCGGGGTGGATCGTGACCGTCACCTGCGAACAACGGCCCGCCAGCGCCTCGTCGACGGAGTTGTCGACCACCTCGTAGAGGAGATGGTGCAGTCCGCGCGGACCGGTTGAGCCGATGTACATGCCCGGCCGCTTGCGCACCGCCTCGAGTCCTTCGAGGACGGTGATGTGCTGCGCGTCGTAACTGGAATTGGGGCCGGCGCCCGCACGGGCGCCATCGTCGTTCGCCACGATCCTCCGATGACGTTGGGACGTCCCGGTCCCGCGCTATGCCCAGCGCGCCGGAACGTCAGGAAATGGTGAACAGAACAATAGCACAAGGGGCGGTCGAAACCGTCCTCGCGTGGGAGTCGTTTTGCCTGCAAAACGGGAACAAAACGCGTGGCTGCGGGGCGGGATCTCAGTGCCGTACGGCGACGCAGCGCAGGCGAGCGACGCCCTCCGCCGGGAGCGCCTGGTTGAGGCGCTCGATGATCTGCGGAGCCATCAGGTCCAGCTCCTGCGCCCACACCGACGCCGAGCAGGAAATGGTGACCACCCCACCACGCTCGGCGGTCGGATCCGCCTGCTCGGCGATCGCCGTGCCGACCGCGCCCGGCCACGCCCGCTGGACATCCGCCAGGAGGGTGTGCGGCGCCAGCTCGTCGGCGAGCGCGGTGAGCGCGACTTCCATCGACCGCGGCGAGCGACGGTACTTCACGCGGCCACCGCCTCGGCCAGGACGCGCCCTTCGGTCACCGCCAGGCGGGTCACGCCCGGCTCCTGCGCGCCGGGCACCTGATCGAGGTCGGTGGCGGTGATCACCGACTGCCCCGGCGTGGCGCGCAGGAGATCGACCAGCGCGCGGCGACGCTGGCGATCCAGCTCTGACATCACGTCGTCGAGCAACAGCAGCGGTGGCGTCTGCCGATACACGGCCAGCGCGTCGCGCTCGGCCAGCAGCAGCGCGAGGAGACCCAGTCGCTGCTGTCCCTGGGAGCCGTAAGCACGCAGCTCATGCCCCTCGCGGCTGGTCGCCAGGTCGTCGCGGTGAGGACCGTGGCCGGTGAACCCGCGCTCCAGATCGCCGTCGATCCGCTCGCGCAGCTCCGCCGCCAGCTCGTCCACGGTGCCCGCCTTGGACCGCGGCCGGTAGCGCAGCGTCGGGTCGCCGGTGAGACCGAGGTCATCGCACCATCGGCGGAAGGGCTCGGCCACCGCCGCCACCGCCGCCCGGCGATCGGCCATCAGCGCGATACCGTGCCGGGCGAGCTGCTGGTCCCAGCTGTGCAGCGAGTTGCGACTGGCCGCGGTGGAGCGAATCCGGGCGATGAGCGCGTTACGCTGCGCCAGTGTCTGCGCGTAGGCGCGCCGCGTCGTGACCCGAGACGGCCACAGCGCGCCGACCAGCTGGTCCAGATGCGCGCGCCGGAGCGACGGCGTGCCCTTGATCAACTCCAGCCGATCGGGGAGGAACACGCTGACAAGCGGGCGCTCGGAGACCTCCACCAGCCGCTCCACCTCGGCGCCGTCGACCCGCATCCGCTTGGGCTCACCCGGAGCGAAGCCGACCGACAGCTCGTGGGGGCCGTCATCACCCTCCGCGGCGACGACGACCCGGGTCGAGCTCTCGCCGAAGCGAACGAGCTCGCGCTCGTTGGACGTTCGGCATGAACGGCCGGTGCACCCGAAGTACAGCGCCTCGATCAGATTCGTCTTGCCGGCGCCGTTGGGGCCGGTGATCACCGTCAGGCCGTCGCCGAATCCGGCACTGGCCTCCGAGTAGCCGCGGAAGTTGCGAACGGTGACGCGCAGCACGCGCACGAGGCGACGGACCCCGCCACCGGCCTAGACGTTGAGCCTGATCGGCATGATCAGATACCGGAAGCGGCTCTCGTCGGCGGCCTCGATGAGCCCCGGGCGCAACGGGCTGATGAGCTTGAGCAGCACGTCACCTTCGGCGACGGCCTCGAGACCGGCCCGGAGGAACTCCGGATTGAAGCCGATCTCCAGCGGCTCGCCCTGGAAGGCAACCGGCAGCGACTCGAGCGCTTCGCCGACGTCGGGCGTCTGCGCCGACACGGTGAGCTCCCCGGGCGCGAACGCCAGCCGCAGCGGCGCGTTCTTCTGCGCCAGCAGGCTGATCCGGCGCACGACGTCGGTGAACTCGCCGCCGGCGATCCGGAGCTCGTGCTCGAAGGTCTCGGGCAGGAGCTGGCGGTAATTCGGAAATTGACCATCGATCAGGCGGGAGGAGAGGACGACGCGCCCGAGCGTGAACAGCACCTGGTTCTGCCGGACGCTGATGCTCAGAGACTGGTCCTCGGCATGGGTGACGAGCCGCGCGAGCTCCTGGAGCGCACGGGCGGGAACATTGACCTCGAAGCCGGAGGAGAGCGGCGTCTCGAGGGTCGTCTCCTTGACGCTGAGGCGGTAGGAGTCGGTCGCCACCATCCGTAGCTCGCGCTCGGAGGCGGAGACGAGAATGCCGGTCAGGACGGGGCGCGTTTCGTCGCGCGAGGCCGAGCCGGCGACCTTCTGGGCGGTCGACACGAACGCCTCGGCCGGGACCTCAACGGAGCTGTCGGGCTCGGGCTCGGGGAACGGCGGAAAGTCATCGCCGCGGAGGGTGCGGATGTGGAATCTGGCATTACCCGACACGACCTCCACATCCTGCTCGGCCGATCGCAGCTCGAGCGATACGGCGCTGGCCGGCAGCGAGCGCACCACGTCGAGCATCAGGCGCGCCGGCAGGACGACGGTTCCGTCGCGCGTCACCTCGGCTGACAGCGGAACCCGGAGGCCGACGTCCATGTCGGTCGCTCGCAATTCCGATCCGGACTGCTGCGCGGAGAGTTGGACACCGGACAGCGCCTGGATCGCACTTCGAGTCGAGGCCACCCGGCTGACGGTCTGCAGCTGTGCGAGCAGGACGTCGCGCTCGAGGGAGATCTTCACGATTGATACCTCAGAAAGGAGTTAGAAGTCATAGAGCGAATAGAACCTGTGGAGAAGTGCGCAAT
>DATCFW010000173.1:0-10850 GCA_036509295.1 Solirubrobacteraceae bacterium
AGCCCGTAACCCAGCACGCTTCACCCCAACACGCACACACGCGACCCGGCCTCAACTCACCGTCGACCCCAAAACCCCGCAATACACGGCCATCCAGGACTGCTCTCGAACCCTCATGCCAAATCTACGCTTGGTTTAGGATTAGCTGGGCGGCGGTCGCGTCGGCGAGGTGCTCGCGTTGTCGTGAGACCCCGAGTTGCAGGAGCATCGCGCCGATCGGGCCGAGGATCATCGCGGCGAGCGTGCCGAGCATTCCTGGCGGCCCTTCCTCGTCCTGGCCGCCGAATAGGAACGACAGTTGCAGCATGAGGGTGACCGCGGAGATCGCACCGGCGATTATCGCCGCGATCGAGGAGACGAGGATGTCGCGGTTTTTGATATGAGCGAACTCGTGGGCGAGAACCCCGCACACCTGTTCGGGTTCGATGTCGGTGAGCAGGCCGTTGGTCATCGCGACCGCGGAGTGCTGCGGGTCGCGTCCGGTCGCAAACGCGTTGGGTTGCTCACCGGGCATGACGTAGAGGCGCGGCAGCGAGATGCTGGCTCGCTGCGCGAGGTCGTGGGCGATCGCAAATAGCTCGGGCGCCTGGCGTTCGGTCAGCGGCTGGGCTCGGGCGGCGCGCAGCGCGATCCGGTCTGAGTAGAAGTAGCCGGCGAGGTTTATGGCGATCGCCAACCCGGCGAACAGCCAGAGGAAGGAGCCACCGATCAGCGCCCCAAACGCGATGAGCAGGCCGGTGAGCCCGGCCACCAGCGCCCAGGTCCGAAGCCGGGTTGTGAGTTGCATGGTTGAGACGGTCATCGGAAAGGCTTCCTTTCGGGAGGGGATAGTGTCGGTGCGCCCTTCAGAATCGCTTGTGAGATGCCGTTGGTACATGGGGCCAAGCCCCCATCTGTGCCTCCAGCGAGCAGGTGACCTGTGCCAACTCGGGCGTGACCAGATGGTGATGCGGTGAGTGCATCGCGGTCTGCCCGCTCCTTCCGGAAGGGTCGGCACCAGCTCACACCGCGTCCCCCCGGGTTGATCCCGAAGGTCGCTTTACCCGCCGCGCAACTGGGCGCGGCCGGCGGAGTTCAACCCTGTCGTCGATCGCAGACTTCTCAAGCGCTCGAGGGCGCTTGCGGGCCCGGTCACCTCGTTGTTGGCTCGTCCGCCGCGTGTGCGTACATCGGCGTGCTCACCCCGTCGGGCGTGAGGTCGGGTGCGCTCGCGACCCGGAGCTGCATCCGAGCGGCGGGTGGCGGGCTGGCGGTGAGGACGGGCGTGGGGTACGAGTAGAAGGAGTTGACCTCGCCGGCTCATGGCGATGGCGAAGATGATGAGCAGCCCGAGCCACGGGGCGGCGATCACCGCGCCGAGGGCTGTGGCGATGAGCGCCAGGATGGCGATTCGGGCCCAGAGGCGAAGATCAGAGTTGGAGTGGGTCATGTGAAGCTCCCGTGCGTTGAGGTCTTGCTTCTTTCTCGTGAGGGTCGCCGCTGTGGGCGCGCAGCGAAATGGGGGTGTGACTCCATCTTTCAGAGGACCAGTGCGCTGATGGCTGTAGCACTCAGCCATCAGCCGGACGCTCGGCGCGCTCACGGTTTGCCGGGTTCGCTGCCTGGCTCGTTGCTCGAGTGGGGTCGCAGGGAGCCGGCGTGGGCTTTGAGGCCGGGGTTGGCGCGGACTTTGGCCAGGCTGGCGAGTGTGGTCGCGAGCAAGACCAGAATGATCACGCCGAGGGAAACGGCGGTGGAGATCTCCGGGACGCCGTGGGCGTGCAGGTGGGCGAAGTGAAGAACGAGCTTTACGCCGATGAAGGCCAGGATTAGCGAGAGGCCGATCGAGAGGTAGATCAGGCGGTCAAGCAGACCCGAGACTAGGAAGAACAGGGCTCGCAGGCCGAGGAGCGCGAACGCGTTGGCGCAGAACACGATGTAGGCGTGGGAGGTGACGCCGAACACGGCGGGGATCGAGTCCAGCGCGAACAGCACGTCGGTGGTGCCGATCGCGACCAGCACCAGGAACATGGGCGAGGGCGACGGTGATGTAGAACAGCGACCAGCCAACCGCCTGACGGAAGCCCCCGTGGCGGCGCGAGTACGCACGCGTCGCGCACCAATCACGTGGCTACCGCGCGTCAGGGTCATGCCCGGCGGGCGACTGGGGAGACAGCGCCGACCGGGGCGGCTCAGACGGATCGCGTCGTGATCGGCCGCGGAGGCGGCGGTAAACCACGGTGATTGCAACGGCCAGCGCGATCACCGCGGCGAGGGCAAAGGTTCCCTGCTTGGTGAGCGCGATCAGCTGATCCAGAGACTGCCAGAACAAGTAGCCCAACACACAGAACGTGGCCGCCCAGATCCCGGCGGCGAGCGTGGTGAGCGGAATGAAGCGTCGCGCTGACATTTTTGAGGCGCCGGCGATGAATGGTGACAGTGGTCGGATCAGGCCGACGAACCGTCCGATGAAGATCGTCTTGCCGCCGTGGGCGGCGAAGTATTTCTCGACCTGCTCGAGGCGCTGGGGGGTGATCCCGACCTTTGGGCCATGGCCGACCAGGAACTCTCGGCCGAGCCGGCGACCGAGAGAGAACGAGGTCAGATCCCCGGCGAGCGCGCACGCCCACACGATCGCGATCAACGGAATCAGCTCGATCTCACCGTGTCCGGCGCTCACCCCGCCGAAGATCACCGCCAGCTCCCCCGGCGCGACCAGGCCGACCCCCGCGCCGGTCTCTAAGAACGCCAGCACGCCCACCAGCGCGTAGGTGTAGGGCCCCAGCGTGCCGGTGACGTCACGGATAACAGTCTCGACGTTGGGTGGATGCACCAGCCCGCTGCCGTAGACCAGTAGTCCGAGGATCACGATCACCGCGAGCGCCCTCGCCAGACCAGACAGCTTCCGGCGGCGGTAAACGACCGCGAGCGCGAGCAGCCCGGCGAAGATCAGCGGCCCGGCTTTCATCAGACCTTCACGAGCGCGCGTCGCGCATCAGGCGCCGACGCGTAGTGCGGCGCGCGCGCTCATAGTCCAGTGGCATCCGTGTCGCGGTCGGTTGCCGCGCCCGGGTGGCAGCGGGAGCGAGCACCGCGAGAATTGCCGCCCGTTCGGCTTCGAGCTCTGAACGGGTGATGCCGAGCCGGGCGGTGATCAGCTGCGGCGAGATGCCGTAGACCAGCATCCCGAAGATCGGCTGCTGGCCGGGGCTCAGACGCGCGCTCATGGCACGGGTCACCGCCGGAGAGACAGCGGGTAGATAGCGCTGCCCGGCCGCCAGCCGGCGGATCGCCACGCACAACTCGGCGCCGATCGCTGACTTGCCCAGCAGGCCATCAGCACCAGCCACGATCGCGGTGAGCGCGAGCGCTTCGTCGCTAAACGCCGAGTAGATCAGCACCCGCGGCGGCGGGACGAGCTGGCGCAGGCGGCGGGTGACCCAGAGCCCGTTGCGGTCCCCGAGGTGATAGTCGATCACCGCTACCTGCGGTGCCGCGCCGGTCGCGGTCACCGCCTCGATCGCGTTGGTAGCCGCGGTCATTACCCGCATGTCGGGCTGCTGGTCCAGGAGCCGGCAAACCCCCACTCGCACGGCGGCGTGATCATCGGCGATCAGCACCCGAATTCGCTGATCGGGCTCGGCGGCGTGGGGTGGCCCGGCCGGGGCGGGGTGAAGGGCTAGTGGAGAGGCGTGGGTGCTCATGCCGTGAAGGATCGGGGTTGATGAGGCCTGGGGAAATGGGGTCATGGCCCCATCTGCGTTTCGTCTGGCAACCGCGAGAATCCTCGCGTGCTTGAAGTCACGCTGGTGGTCATCTCGTTGGCGGTCGCTGACTCGGTCAACCCGGTCACGATCGCGGTCGCGCTCTACCTCGCCTCGACCGACAGTTCCCGGTCGCGCCTGGCCGGCTTCGCGGCGGGCGTGTTCGGCGTGTACGCGCTCGGTGGAGCGGTGCTGATCCTCGGTCCCGGCCAGCTGCTCGACGCTGCCGCGACAAGCGCTGACACCCGGGCGTTTCACATCGCCTCGATCCTGCTGGGTGCGCTCTTGTTGATCGGCGCGCTGGTCTTGTTTCGCCGCCGTCACCAGAGCGTCCAGGCAGCACCGGCGGTTGCTCGGCTGAGCGCCCGCTCGGCGCTGGCGTTGGGCGCCGCGGTAACCGCGCTTGACCTGCCGACCGCGTTTCCCTACTTCGCGGCGCTCGCGGCGATCCTCGGCTCCGGGGTCGCTACCGGCTCTCAGCTGGTGCTGCTCGCGGCGTTTAACGTGATCTACGTGTTGCCCCTGGCGTTGATCCTCGCGGTCCGGATGTTCGCCGGGGAGCGTTGTGACCCGATGTTCGCCCGGGGCCGCCAGATGATTGATCGTGTCGCCCCAATACTCCTGGTGGCGCTGACCGCCGTGACCGGAGGTGGGCTGCTCGTCCGCGGCGCCGACGGTCTGCTCAGCTAATCACCACTCCCGCCCCGGGCGCACCGCTCCACATACGTCTCAGCCCGCGATCTGCCTAGGGTTCGACGAGGCCGCGGCGGATCGCGTAGCGAGTCAGCTGCACCCGGTCGTGCATGCCTAGCTTCTCGAGAATGTTGGCGCGGTGACGTTCGACGGTCTTGTCGCTGATCACCAGCGTGTCGGCGATCTGCTGGGTGCTGTAGCTCTCGGCGATCAGCTTGACCACCTCACGCTCGCGCGGGGTCAACGGATCCTCACGGATCGGCTCGTGGTCGCGGGCTTGGCGCAGATAGTCGCTGATCAGCGACGTCATCGCTCCGGGATATAGGAACGCTTCGCCGCGCATCGCCGCCCGGCACGCCTCCACCAGGTCGCGATCGGCGACCGTCTTGAGCACGTAGCCCGACGCGCCGGCTTTGAGCGCCTCATACAGGTAGCGCTCGTTCTCGTGCATCGACAGGATCAACGTGCGCAACTGCGGCCGGCGTCGGTGCAGCTCGGCGACCGCCTGCAGGCCGGTCATCCGCGGCATCGAAATGTCAACAATCGCCAGATCGACCTCCGGCGCCAGCCCAAGCTTGATCGCCTCAGCGCCATCGCCCGCCTCAGCGACAACCTCAAGATCAGGTTCGGCGTCAAGCATCAGCCGCAGTCCGCGGCGGACCAGCGCATGATCGTCGGCGAGCAGGATGCGTGTCTTTAGCGGAGTCACGGGCTCGCCGTGGCTTGCCTGGCGTTGACTGACAGCTTGACCGCGCACCCGCGGCCGTTTGTCGCTGGCGTGATCTCGAGTCCGGCGCCGATCAGCCCGGCGCGTTCGCGCATCCCGCGGATCCCGGATCCCGGCGCATCGCCGCCCAGGCCGTGACCGTCGTCACTGACGGTCATCGTCAGGCCCTGCGGACTGGTGTGGAGATAGAGGTCGGCGTGATCGCTGCCCGAGTGACGTGCGACGTTCGTCAGCGCCTCCTGGGCGACGCGGTAGACCACCAGTTCCGCCTCGGGATCAAGCTCTGGGAGCTCGTCATCGATGTGCTGGGTAACGGTGATCCCGGAGCCCTGCGCGAAGCGCTCACACAGAACAGCCAGGGCGCTGATCAGCCCGAGATCATCAAGCGCCTCCGGTCGTAGCTCCAGCGCGATCCGCCGCACATCCTCAAGGCTTGAGCGGACCGCCTCGCCCACTATCGCGACCTCGTCACGCAGAGGTGGCGGAAGTTGCCCCTGCACCCGTGCCAGCCCCAGCAGCACCGCGGTCAGCTCCTGACCGATCTGGTCGTGCAGCTCTTGCGCGATCCGCAATCGCTCGGCCTCCTGGCCGGCCAATACCCGCCCGGTCGCCTCCCGACGCTCGGCCTCCAGCCGCGCCAGCATCTCATTGAACGTCAACGCCAGCTCGCCCGCCTCTGAGGTCGGTGCCGCCTCGGGCATCCGCTCCCCGGGGCGCGTCAGATCGACCCGTCGAGCGAGCGCCGCGAGCGCTTCCAGGGGACGCACCACCCGGCGCAGCACCACCAGGTTGACCAGCGCCACCAGCGCCAGTCCGACGGCCAGCACCGCCGCCTCATCGGCGGCGAAAGATGAGAACTTGCTCGGCGCGAGCACCACTAGCGTGACCACTACCGCCGCGATCAACAACAACGCGTTGGTGCCGGCCACGCGATAAAACAGCGGTAGATACCGTCGCCGTCGCGGCTGGGATGCGGTCATTCAGTTCACCGGGTCCAGCCGTTCGAGCTTTCGCAGCATCGTCCACAACCGCGCCTCAAGCTCGCCGTGGGCGAGGCCGAGCGCGCGGCCGATCTCCTCGGTTGCGATGCCAGCCAGCAGCAACCCATAGATCGCCTGCTCCTCAGGATCTAGACGCCGTCGCATACTGTCGGCCAATGATGGCGGAACGATCGGCAGGCGAGTCACCCCCCGGGCCGCCTCCCGGATCCGATCGTACAGATCAGAGTCCAACGCGGCCTTGCTGACCAGGCCGTCAGCCTGTGCGACCACACACGCCGTGGCCAGCAGGTAGTCAGAGAACGCCGAGTAGATCAGCACCGCGGGAGGATCGGGCAACCGCTTGAGCTTGCGACTCACCCACAACCCCGAATGGCCCCCGAGCTGATAGTCCACGACCGCGACATCCACCCGGGTGCGCTCGGCAAACGCCACCGCCGCCTCCGCCGTCGCCAGCGCGTCGAGGACCTCAAAGTCCGGCTCGGCGGCCAGCAGCTCCCGCAAACCAACCCGCACCGCGGGATGATCATCGACCAGCAGACAGCGAACCGGTGTCAATCTCACGCCCGCTGGAGGGCCGCCGTCAGCGCCGCGCGAGGCCACGACTGCTGATCGACCGTTCCCGGAGACGATTTCTGGCTGGATGTTCATTTGATCCTCCTTCGGATGGATAGCCCAACCAGCATTGGGCGAGCGACCCACCCGGGCAATGGGGTCAACCCCCCATCCTGGCCAGCCGGCACCAGGCGATAGCGCCAGTTTGCGGCTCGCTGACGGCCGCACCGGCTGACTGTCCTTCCTGACACCCGGCCACAGCTTTGCCAGGCCGAGAGTCAAGTCGCTGAAATCGACTTGAGCGCCGACCATACCTTCCCCCCGGCGCGGGACCGAGCGAAGACCACTCGGGCTCATCTACAGGTTGGACCCCATCGACTGAGAGATCGGGGGCTGCGAAATTGGGGCTCTCCGGGGGTGATCGGGGGTGAAGTCACTCGCGGGGCCAGCCTCCGCATCGGGGCGTCCGCTCGGCTCCTGTCGCAAAACGGCGGCATCGAGGGGGCGATGAGGAGTCTGCCCATCCCCGGCCGCGGCGGCGTGCCCTCAGTCGCGCGCGTCCCCAATGTCTACGGCGCCCTGCGGGCGAATCCCCCCATGATCATCCGGATATCACGGCGCGGCATCCATGCCGCTTGATTGGCCGAGACCCGAACAGCATCCGAACGCCAGCGACCCGATTCACCTTGGCCAGGGACGCTGACCAAATCAGCAGGACGGTCGCGGGCGACCTTCCAGCGCCTCCCGATGGGGCGAATCCCCTGCTCAACCCGCTAAGCCGGCGCCCGAGTCACCCCCAATCATCCACGGAGCCGCGAAATTGGCTGGACCGTCAAAAGCCAAGGTGAAAGTGAGCAGTCATGAGCTCCACATCGATCAGTTCCCCCCCACGAAACCGCGGATCCAGAAGGTCAGGCAGCCGCAACCGCGACCAACTCACCCACCGCGGCGAGCTTGATCTACTGCTCGTCGATGATCATCTCGCGGCGCGCTACAGCGTCTGGGCTCTCCTGCGCTTCAAACGCGGCATCCGGGCGATCCACACCGCCGACAGCAGTATTGAGGCGCTGACGCTAGCCAGGCGTCATCGGCCGCACGTGTGCCTGATCTCCGCCACACTGGGCCACGGAGAGGCGCTGACCCTCACCTCCACGCTCAAGCACCTCATGCACCCGCCGCGAGTGGTGATCTACGCCGATGCCATCGACGCGCACGTGGCCGGAGCGGCAATCCTCGCCGGCGCCGACGGCGTGCTCTGGCGCTACGCAGATCCTCAACAGCACGCCCGCGTCATCCGGCGGGTCGCCAGCGGCGAACAGCACTTCCCCAACCTACGGTCAGATAAAGTGCGCGCCCTTCTGGATCGCGTAGACGATCGCGATCGACCAATCCTCGCGATGCTGCTGGAACGCATCAAGCGCGATGACATCGCCAGCACATTGGGAATCAGCGCCCGCGCGCTCGAGCGACGACGCCAAAACATTCTGCGCCGCCTCGCCGATACCGACGCCCGCGACGACCCACCCGCGCCGGCGAGCGCAGCGTGTCCAGTCGACTGAACTCTCAAGAGCCATCTCAATCCCCGATCGGCGGCCAGCTCATTGCCCCAAGCCCGGTGAACATGATCTGGCGTGCGCAACTGGGTCACGGCCGACCGTCGGCCTCTGCGGCGCGAGCGCTCGCGCTCGCGGCCGCGGGACCCAGCCACGCTGTCCCTCCAGCGGCTGCAGCGAAGGCCGCTCATTGATCAGCGGCGGTCTGTGGCGTCGCCTCGGTGCAAATGCCGTGGTCGCTCTGGCGCAAACGGCACTGGGAAACGGTGGGACGTCGTGACCGACGGTGTTCTGGACCGTTTTCGCTTTCGTGGCGCACACAAAATGGCGCGAAATGACCTCATCTGACTCCGATCGTCGCTCGCGTCGCTGCGTGGGTGAGCATCGCGCTCTGATGTCACTCGTCACGATGCGACCCGTACGACCGGCGTAGCGGGCAGCCAGGCCGAGCGACGACGCCGGTGCCGCTGGCGACATCGAGCACCCAGTCCCGGGGCGTCCCCGCTCTGTCTGTTGGCGTTCGTTTGACCAGGTCGCCGCGATCGCCAAGCACGGCACGTTCGGGCTCATGATGCTGGTCGCCGCAACCGTCGCGGGGCGGAAGCTTCACGCCCGTGAGGGACCGGTGGGAACTGCGCGACCGGCTACGAGGCCGGAGAGGGCGATCGACTCGGGCTACGGCTCAAGCATGAGAGGTGAGACCCGGCCGGCTCGCCATCCGGCACGGACGGCAGTGTAGCCCGGCGATAGGCGCGCGACGCCCGATGGCGGAACCGGTCCACCGGACCTTGAGCCGGACAGTGGCCGCATGCTTTTGCGATGGTCGCCCGAGCGCGCGGCACTCATTCCCGTCGGTTCAGGACAGGCATGCAGCGCAGCGGGGTCACAGATGGGGGTTCAACCCCATGGCCGGGCGGCCTCGCGCGAGCGATAGTGCATACAGAACACCGCGGAGCGTCTCGGACACGGACCGGCGACGAAACCAAGCTCCGTCCACGGAACGCTCCCGCGGACACCTACTACCGTCAACCAGAAGGCAGTCATGACCGCCAAGAAGCATTCGCGTCTGACCGCGATCCGCGCCCGTCTGAAGCGGATCGGGTCGGAGCTCAACGACGCAAACCGCCGCATGTTCGACATCCGGACCGGCGAGCGGTTCACGGACAGGGGCGGAAAGGCGGGGCGGGACCGTCGGGCACGGCGCCCGGGGGCTTCGGCTCGCTAACCGCCGCAGCTGAGCCGCTCACCGGATTCCTGCCAGCGGCGCGGCGCGAGAGGATGACCTCTGGCCCGCGCCGTTCGGCTCGGGCAGGCAGTGGTGAGGACCGGCTCGCCGACCGCAACCCGCCAGCAATCGGCCAGCGCCGCCGGCTGGTTGACGTTCTACGTCCCGATGGCGGTGCTGTTCAGCGTCGTGATCGGGCTGATCGCGGGGTGGGGGCTCGGAGCCCAGTCCTTCGCCCACCTGCAAACCACGCCGCCGCCGTGGTTCCTCCTAGTTCGCGGCACTTACCCCCGATCGATCTTCGATCTCGTCCTTGGGTGAACCGGTTGGGTGCCTCGCGTCGTGGCGTACGCCGCGTTGACGACCACCGAGTACCCACCGTTTCGGATCGACGCCGGCGAGGACGACCTCGCCGCAGCGATCGCCATGTCATCTGCACACACAACCAGGCCGCAGCCGCAGGCCCGCATTCCCAAGAGAGCTGACGGCTTCTGCGCCGGCGCGCCGCGAGAAACCGTCGACTATCGCTGTGCGGCGTAGTGGAGCTCATCGCGAGGAAGCCCCCCGAGTTCAGAGGCCAACAGCGGGGTCCGCTCGCATCTGGCGGGTTGTGGGGGGTCAGAATTCCAGGTGCGAGCCCATCAGGACGGTGCGCTCGCGCGGCAGCCCGAAGTGCTGTACCGGGTCGGTCGTGAGCTGTGAGGTGGCCTGAAACAGGCGCTTTCGCCATCGGCTCATGCCGGGGGCGTTGGCTCGTAGCAGCTCGATCTTGGACAAGAAATATGAGGCCTCGTCGGACTTCGAGCGGGGCTTCAAGGCCGAGGTCGTTGGCGTCGCGGAGAACCTGGGGCACGTTGGGGTTATCTTCAAAGCCAAACCGCGCGGTGATGTGGCTGATGCCTTCGTCGCGGAAGCCCAGGTCGCTGATCTGTAGCCGTGATGCGGGCGCGACGTGCGGGATCGGCAGGGTCTCGATGCGCAGGATGACGACGTGCTCGTGCAGCGTGCTGGTTGTGCTCGACGTTGGCGCGCATCGCCAACGGGGTCGTGGTGTCGCCGGAGCTGAGAAACACGGCGGTTCCGGGGACGCAATGGACCGGGGCATGTGGTCGTGTAGCTCGCGGACGGAGTCTTCGAGGCGGCCTTCGAGTTGCTCGCGCTTGCGTGTGACGATGCGACGGCCCTGCTGCCAGGTGCTCAGGACGCTGAACACGCCGACGGCGACGAGGATCGGGATCCAGCCGCCGTCGATGATCTTGGTCAGGTTGGCGCTCAGGAACCCGAGGTCGACGATCAGGAAGCCGACTGCGGCGGCGATGATCTGCCACAGCGGCCGCCGAGTGCGGCTGCGCACGA
>DATCFW010000174.1:0-7238 GCA_036509295.1 Solirubrobacteraceae bacterium
GTTCCAATATCGGTGATCTCGGCCAGCGCCACGAGATACGCCTCGGCGAAGTCCAGGCGATCCAGCTCGTACACCTCAAGGGAACGCAGCAGCGTGGCGCGGTCGACAGTCTTGATCGAGGGCAGCGCAAGCGCCGCCCGCATGAGCTCGGCAACGCGCTCGCGCTCCACCTCGTAGTAGGACTCAAGCACGTAGACGCACTCGGCAACGACGAGGTCAGCAAGCAACAACTCGTCGGCTGCGCTCAGCGCGGCTGACGCGCGGGCCGCCATTGCCGGCGGGTCGCCGGTCAGGTGCCGTATCAGGACATTGGTGTCGACGAACGCGCTCAGTGACGTCGCCTCGCGCGCGCGGCGCGGGTGGCGCGCAGCACCTCATCCCACTCTGTTCCGCGCTTTGCAGCTGGAACCGGAACGCTGCCGGCAAGCTCGAGGAAGTCAGGCGTCTTGGCGATCACCGCGCGTGCGTGCTCGACCCGGAACAGGAGCTCGTCGCCCTCGGCCAGCCCCAACGCGTCCCGCACATCCTTGGGGATCGTGACCTGCCCTTTCGAAGTGATCCTGGCGCTCGAATCCATATCCGCCCCTTACCTACGACTGATAGTAAGGATAGCGGCTATCGCCCCGGACACGTTGTGCGCCCTGCTCAGCCGGCGTTGGGCGTCCTCGACCCCGGGCGACCCTGAACCTGCAGTGTGCGTGGAAGGCCCGACCGTGCAGACGACGCAGCCGTCAGTCGCGGGCCGACTGTCTAGGGAATCTCGGCCGACGCGCTGCCGCAGCGCGCTTGGGGGCTCTAAAGGACCCGATGGCTATCGAGGTCGTCGGCCAGCTGGCTTAGGCCCCACGGAGACCCTTACTTTCTTGTTCACCGATATCGAAGGCTCCACATCGCTGCTGGAGCGCATCGGTCACGGCGCGTATGTGCAGGTTCTGGCCGATCATCACGAGATCGTTCGGAGGCAGCTCGCGACGCACGCTGGCAGGGAGGTCGGTACGCAGGGAGATTCGTTCTTCGCGGTGTTTGCGTCGGCCAGCGTCTGCACGGCGGCTGTGATCGAGCTGCAGCGAGCGCTCGCCGCGCACGATTGGGGCGAGGCGGGGCAGCTGCGAGTGCGGATGGGCATTCACTCTGGTGAGGCCTCGGAGACAAGCGCGGGCCTGGTCGGCTTTGATGTGCACCGCGCGGCTCGTGTGGCGGCGGTCGCCCACGGAGGTCAGATCCTGGTGTCTGAGACCTCTGCCGCCCTGATCCGCGATTCGTTGCCTTCTGGTGGGTGGCTGCAAGACCTCGGATTGCATCGGCTAAAGGATCTCGGTCGCCCGCAGCACATCTTCCAGCTCCTGGCACCCGGCCTGGAGGTCGACTTTCCACGGTTGCGCTCACTCGAGAATCCCGCGCTCGCGCACAACCTTCCGGCCTACGGCTCGACGTTCATCGGTCGCCGGCAGGAGTTACTGGACGTCCGAGCGCTGGTCGCGCGTTCCCGGCTGGTGACGCTGACCGGCGCGGGCGGGGCCGGCAAGACCCAGCTCGCCTTGCAGGTCGCGGCCGAGCTGTTGGACGGATCTGGCGACGGTGTGTGGCTGGTTGAACTGGCCGCGGTCACCGAGGAGGATGCAGTTGCCTCGACGATCGGCACAACGCTTGGGGTCGCGACCCGACCCGGCCGTTCGGCATTGGCTGCGTTGCTCGAGGTCCTGGCGCCACAGAACGTTCTCGTGGTGATCGACAACTGCGAGCATCTGATCACGGCCTGCGCCAAGGCCGCGGAGGCGATTCTCCGGGGCCGTGATCCCCCCGCTCGCGGCGTTCATCCAAACGGTGCATGAAGTCGCCGCCTGCCCGGACACTGGAACATCCGCCCGACACCAATCCACCTAACAATCAGACAAACGTCGCTCGGCACCGGATCGCCGAGGTCCTGGGTTTCGACCGTACGACGATCCTCACGCTCGACGCCATATTGGAGTGCAAGGGGCCCGCGAAGACCGCTTTGTGAGCCCGTCAACAGGGCATAGCGCGACCAGCTTCGCGAACCGCTGGGCCTCGGAATCAAACCTTGAGCGCATAAGCCGGTCCTGACCCGGCGGTCGCCGTCAGTTTCGTCTGGCGTCAGTTAGCGGGCGTACCCGACGTGAGGTCCGGGTATGGCCATAACGACGGGCGTCGGATTCGGCGCTCGGAAGCACAGACGCGGCCGAGCCCAGCTTGGGACGTAGCGCGGACGTGGCACGAGGGAGGACGAACGTGAGCGAAGACATCGGCAGGTCCCACGGGACCGACTATTTCTTGATCCGCGACCAGCTCCGCGACGAAGAGATCGACTATCTGGAGCGCACCCGCGCGTTCGTGGATGAGGATGTGCTGCCGGTGGCGGCCGACTACTGGGAGCGCGGCGACTTTCCCTGGGAGCTCTTGAAGAAGATGGCGCCGCTGGAGATCGTCGGTGACGGCATCGAAGGCTACGGGTGTCCCTCGATGAGTCCGATTGCCTGCGGACTCATCCACATGGAGCTCAACCGCGGCGACGGCAGCCTGGGCACCTTTCTCGGCGTGCAGGCAGGGCTTGCCATGCGGTCGATCGCCCTGCTGGGCTCCGAGGAGCAGAAGCAGCGCTGGTTGGCTCCCATGGCCCGCCTGGAGAAGATCGGAGCCTTCGCATTGACCGAGCCGGACCACGGCTCGGATTCGGCCGGCCTCGAGACCACGGCGCGCCGGGAGGGCGAGGAGTACGTAATCGACGGCGAGAAACGGTGGATCGGTAACGGCACGATCGCCGATGTGATCGTCGTCTGGGCCCGGGCGCAGGACGGCGAGGTCAACGGCTTTCTGGTCGAGAAGGACACGCCCGGGCTGCAGACGAGCGTCATCACCGGCAAGGCCTCGGTACGCGCTATTTGGCAGGCGGACATCAGGATGTCAAGCGTGCGCGTCGCCGCCGAAAGTCGGTTACCGGAGGCGCAGAGCTTCCGCGACACCGGACGAGTATTGGCGGCGACCCGTAATGCGTGCGCCTGGTCGGCGCTCGGCCACGCGGTCGGCGCCTATGAGGTCGCCCTCGCGTACGCCCAAGAGCGCCGCCAGTTCGGCAAGCCGCTGACCAGCTTTCAGCTCGTGCAGGGGCAACTTGTGAAGATGCTCGCCGACGTCACGTCGATGCAGCTTTACTGCCTGCGGCTGGGTCGTCTGATCGAAGAGGGCAAGATGACCGACACCATGGCCGCGTTGGCCAAGATGAACAACACACGTCGAGCACGTGAGGTGATCGCCAGTGCGCGCGACGTGCTGGGCGGCAACGGCATCCTGCTGGACCGCCACGTGATGCGCCACTACACGGACATCGAGGCGATCTACACCTACGAGGGCACGGAGAGCATCCAGACCCTGATCGTAGGCCGGGACATCACCGGAGTGAGTGCGTTCGTCTGACCTCCGATGATCACCGCCCTTCGCAATCGGCACGTGCGCACCCACCCCACAACTCAGACAGTCGCCCCGGCGGCGAGGAGAGTACGAACACCATGAGCGCCACCAACCTGGCCAGCCTGCTCGTCGACTCAGCCCGTGAGCGACCGCAGCGCACCGCCATCAGGCTCGACGATGTCGAAGTCTCCTATCAGCAGATCGACGAGGGAACCGCGCGAGTGGCCGCCATGCTCAAGACCAAGGGCGTCGCTCCCGGCGACCGCGTGGGCATCATGCTGCCCAATGTCCCCCACTTCGCGCTCGCCTACTATGGGGTGCTGCGCGCCGGGGGAGTCGTTGTCCCGATGAACGTGCAGCTGAAGAGCCGCGAGGTCTCGTTCTACCTATCTGATGCCGATGCGCGGCTGATGCTCGTCTGGCATGAAGTCGCGGAAGCGGCCGAGCACGGCGCAGCGGAGACCGGCACGGAGGTGATCACGGTGATCCCGGGAGAGTTCGAGAAGCTGCTGGCGCAGGGCGAAGCCGACACCGACCTGGTCGAGTGCGCGGGCGACGACACCGCGGTGATTCTCTACACGTCGGGGACGACCGGCAAGCCCAAGGGGGCGGAGCTCACCCACGACAACCTGCTCAAGAACGCCCGCGTGTCCAGCGCTTTGGCCGAGACCGGCGAGGAGGACGTCGTCCTGGGCGCCCTGCCGCTGTTTCACTCCTTCGGTCAGACCTGCGGGCTGAACGCCACGTTGTCGGTGGGGGGATGCATCTCCATGATCCCTCGGTTCGCGCCGGACAAGGCCTTGGAGATCATCCAGCGCGACCGCGTGACCGTGTTTCAGGGCGTTCCCACCATGTTCACCGCCATGCTTCACTACGAGGGCAGCGAGGACATCGATACCTCCTCGCTGCGTCTGTGCATGTCCGGTGGGTCCGCGATGCCGGTCGAAGTCATGCAGGGCTTTGAGAAGGCGTTTGACTGCAAGGTCCTGGAGGGCTACGGCCTGTCGGAAACCTCCCCCGTAGCCTCCTTTAACCACCCGGATCGTGAACGCAAGCCGGGTTCGATCGGAACGCCGATCGACGGGGTGGAGATCAAGGTGCTCGACGAGGATGGCCAAGAGGTCGACCACGGTGAGGTCGGCGAGCTGGCTATCCGCGGGCATAACGTGATGAAGGGCTATTGGAAGCGTCCGGACGCGACCGAGGAAGCGATCGTGGACGGTTGGTTTCACACCGGTGACCTCGGCAAGGTCGACGAGGATGGCTACTTCTCGATCGTCGACCGCAAGAAGGAAATGATCATTCGCGGCGGCTACAACGTCTACCCGCGTGAGATCGAAGAGGTGTTCTACGAGCACCCGGCCGTGCTGGAGGTGGCGGTGGTGGGCATCCCGGATGAGAAGATGGGCGAAGAGGTCGGCGCCGCCGTCGTCCTCAAGAAGGACCAAAAGGTCGACGAGGCCGAACTCAAGGCCTACATCAAGGACGAGGTGGCCGGTTACAAGTATCCGCGGCGGATCTGGTTTGTGGACGAGCTGCCCAAGACGGCCACCGGCAAGATCCTCAAGCGCGAGGTCGAGCCCCCCGCCTCGACCTCCGCAAGCTGACGTGGCCTCCACCACCAAGTCCGAGCCCCAAAACGCGCCAACGGGTGCTGGCAGAGATGCCCACGAGCTCGACGCCGCGGGCCTGCCGGCAGCTGAGCGCGCCGGCACTTCGCCGCAGGATGGATCCCCCGGCCTCGACGCGCTGCTCACTGATGCAGCGGTCGGCCGTCCCGGAGAGCGTTGGCTGCCTGGCGTGGCCGGGGTCAAGGCGGCGGTCAAGCTGGCGCGGCGGCCGGGGCGCGTCAGCCGCCGGGCCGCCGGGCTGGCCGTCGAGGCGGCCAAGATCGCCGCGGGGCGCTCGGAGGTGGCGCCCGCGAAGGGCGACCGTCGCTTCGCCGATCCAGCCTGGACGGGCAACCCTCTGTTTCGCCGCTTGGGGCAGGCCTATCTGGCGATGGGGAGCACCGCCCACGAGCTGGTGGACGACGCTGAGCTCGAGTGGGGCGACGAGCGGCGACTGCGGTTTGCCGTCGACAACATGGCGGCGGCGCTCGCCCCCACCAACTTCCCACTGACCAATCCAACCGTGATCAAGGCGCTCGTCGATACCGGCGGCGGCAATCTGGCCAGGGGCGCGCGCCAATTCGCGCGTGACATGGCCACGCCACCGCGCATCCCCACGATGGTCGACCGCTCGTCCTTCGCGGTGGGCGACAACCTGGCCGTGACGCCTGGGGCGGTGGTCTTGCGCACGCCGGTGTTCGAGCTCATCCAGTACGAGGCCCAGACCCCCAAGGTGCGCAAGCAGCCGCTGCTCATCGTGCCGCCCATGATCAACAAGTACTACATCACCGATCTGGCACCGGAGCGCAGTCTGGTAGAGCACCTGGTCAAGTCCGGCCAACAGGTCTTTGCCCTCTCCTGGCGCAATCCGGACGAACGGGCCGCCGACTGGAACCTTGACACCTACGCGGGTGCTGTGGTCCAGGCGCTGGATGCCACCGCGGCCATCACCCGCAGTGAGAAGTGCCACGCCCTCGGCCTGTGTGCGGGAGGGATCGTGCTCTCCACCGTCGCGGCGCACCTGGCCGCCCGGGGTGAGCAGGATCGCTTGGCCGGACTGACACTGGCCGTTTGCGTACTGGACAACCGGCACGCGGGCACCACCGCCGCTTTCCTGGATCGACGCGTGGCCGCGCTGGCCGTGGCCGAGTCAGCGCGGCGCGGCTATCTCGACGGTCGCGCGTTGGCGGGAGTGTTTGCGTGGTTACGGCCGACCGACCTGATCTGGAACTACTGGGTCAACAACTATCTGCTGGGCAAGAAGCCGCCAGCGTTCGACATTCTCTACTGGAACTCCGACACCACCAACATGCCGGCCGCCCTGCACCGCGACTTCATCGAGATGTCACTGGAGAACTCGCTCGTGCGGCCCGGAGCGATGCGGGTGCTCGACACGCCCGTGGACCTGACCAAGATCACTGTCGACTCGTACGTCGTAGCCGGCATCGCCGACCACATTACCCCGTGGCAGAACGCCTACCGTACTACTCAGCTGCTCGGGTCGGCGCCTCGCTTCGTGCTCTCCAACAGTGGTCACATTGCCGCGATGGTCAACCCGCCCGGCAACCAGAAGGCGAGCTTTCGGACCCACGACACCGACCCCGAGGACGCCGCAGCCTGGTTGGAGGGAGCCACCCAGCACAGCGGCACCTGGTGGAACGACTGGGTGAAATGGCTGTCGCGGCGCTCGGGCGAGGAGAAGCCCCCGCGCCGAACGCTGGGCAGCGCCGCGCTTAAGGCGACGGACCCGGCACCGGGGACCTACGTCCTCAACGCATAGCAACCGCCAGACGTGCCGTTCACCCGCAGTCACCCACACGTGTACTACGAACGCTCCGGCGCGGGCGAGCCGTTGCTGTTCATCACCGGCTTCACCATCAGCGCGGCGGTGTTCGAGCCGATCCTGCCGCTTTATGAGTCGAAATATGAGTGCATCACATTCGACAACCGCGGATCCGGTCGTTCCGACGCGCCGCGCCGCCTCATCTCGATGCCCGAGCTGGCCGCCGACGCGCGCCAACTGCTCGACACGCTGGATATCGACAGCGCCCACGTGTACGGCGTCTCGATGGGCGGCATGATCGCCCAGGAGCTGGCCATCCGCTTCCCCGAGCGTATCCGCGGCCTGATCCTCGGCGGCACCTGGGCGGGCGGCCCCCGCGCCGTCCGTCCAGCCCTACGCGATCTGGCCGGACTGGGCGC
>DATCFW010000175.1:0-6885 GCA_036509295.1 Solirubrobacteraceae bacterium
CAGGAGTTCCCGCGGTCCGGGGACGAGGCGCCGGCGGCGTATGACCGCGCGATCAAGGCCAAGGCGCTCGATCTGCTGCGCGGGCTGCTGCCGGCGAGCTCGCTCTCGCACATGGGCATCTACGCCACCGGCCAGACCTACGAGCAGCTCATCCTCCACCTGTTGGCCCACCCGCTGCCCGAGGCCCGCAGCTACGGCGAGATGATCCTGGAGGAGCTCCAGGCGGTAATCCCGAGCTTCCTCACCCGGGTCCGGCGACCCGACCGCGGGGGGCGCTGGATCGAGTACCTCGACGCACGTGCCCAGGCCGGGGACCGGTGGGCCCGGCGGCTCGGGCTGACGCCCGCACAGGGCACCGCGGATGCGCCCGGTCCATCGGTCCGCCTCACGCACGTCGATGGCGACGAGGACGACCTCCTGGTGGCGCTCCTGTTCGAATCGGCTCAGGGCTCGGAGGCCGCCATCCGTAGCGGCATCGAGACGCTCGGCGAGGCTGAGCGCGGGGCGCTGCTCGCCGACCTGGTCGGCGAGCGATCCAACCGCCGGCACCGGCCCGGTCGCGGCTTCGAGGCGGTGCGCTACCGGTTCGAGATCGTCGCCGATTACGGCGCGTTCCGCGATCTGCAACGCCACCGGATGTTGACCGTGCAGTGGCAGGCCCTGACGCCCGACCTCGGCGCCGGGGTGCCCGAGCAGGTGGAGCTGGCCGGCGCGGGCGAGGCCTACCGCCACGCCCTCGATGTCTCGCGCGCCGCCTACGAGCGTCTCGCCGACGCTGGGCTGGCCAGCGCCGCCCCGTACGCGCTCTGTCTCGGCTACCGGCTGCGGTTCGTGCTCGATCTCAATGCTCGCGAGGCGATGCAGCTGATCGAGTTGCGCTCCGGACGCGAGGGGCATCCCAGCTACCGCGCGGTGGCCCACGAGATGCACGCCCAGATCGCCGCCGTGCACCCGGCGGTGGCCGCCACCATGACCCACGTCGACGCTGACACCGAACCGCGGCTGGAGCGGATCCTGTCCGAGATGCGCACCCAGGCCCGCGCCGCCTCCCAGTAGGCCCAGGGCGGCCGGGACGGCCAGGGCGGCCCGGGGTCGGGGCCGGTCCTGAAGCTCCACTTTCCGGCGTCAAGAATGCGCGCGGACTGGCCGATTAACGGTCGGCAATGCGCAAGCGCCTGACCTGGGCTCTCGCCGTGCTGTGCGGCGCGGTGTTCTACTACGCGGTCACTCGACTCGGATCCGCGGCTGCCCACGCGTCGACCGGCGTGACGGAGGTGTGGCCGGCGACGGGCCTCGCCCTGGCGCTGGTGTGGTTCGGCGGCCCCCGGCTGGTCCTGGCGGTGCTGATCGGGGAGCTCGCCGGCGATCTCACCAACGGCGTGACGCTGACGATGTCCCTGGCGTTCGCGGCGACCAGCGGCGCCGAGGCCATAGCCGGCTACGCGATCCTGCGCCGAGTGCGCTTTCGCGCTCAGCTGGACCGCGCTCGCGACGTTCTGGGGCTCATGCTGGTCGCGGCGCCGGTGAGCACGGCGGTCGGAGCCGGCATCGGCTCATTAGCGCTCCTGCTCCATGGCGACGTGACCCCGAGCGGGCTGTGGTCGACATGGCACGTGTGGTGGATGACGGACATGATCCGCGACTTGGTAATGGCGCCCCTGCTGTTCGTCGCGATGACCGCTCGTCCGCGGGTGCCCGGAGGCTGGAGATCGGTCGAGACGATCGCGCTCCTGCTGTCGCTGGCGCTGCTGGGCGTGACCGCCGGTCGCCTGCGATCCGAGGAGATGTATCTCATCTTCCCGATCCTCATCTGGGCCGCGCTGCGGTTCCGTCAGCGGGGCGCCGTGCTCGCCAACGCGGCGCTCGCCACCGGCGCGATCATCGGCGCCGCCGCTGGAGCCAGCCACCTCGCGCGGGTCACGATGCTCGAGCAGATCCTATTCACTCGCGGCTTCGTCGCCGTGGGCGCGCTGACCACCCTGGTCCTGGCGGCGCTGATGTCCGAGCGCGAGCGCGACACGCAGGCGCTGCGTCGTGCCGAGACACAGGCGCGGGCGCTGGGCGAGGTGGCCACCGCGATTGCCCGCGAGCAGCCGCTGGAGAGCGTGCTCGAGCTCGTTGCGCGGCACGCCGGCCGATGGCGGGAGGCCGAGGCTCGCGACGCCGGCCGCGCGGCCCGCCCGCCCCATGCCGGTGACGTGCTCGAGGGTCTCGATGACCTCGCGCGGCTGGCGGTGGTCAACGACCGCGCGCGGCGTCAGCTGGTGATCGAGGCGACGACCGACCCGTTGACGGGCTTGCACAACCGGCGGGCGTTCGGCGACCGGTTGACCGAGGAGATCGAACGCGCCCGCCGGTATGGCCGCCCGCTGGCGCTCATCCTGATCGATCTGGACGGCTTCAAGGCGGTCAATGACGCCGCCGGTCATGCGGCGGGCGATCGGGTCCTCACCGAGGTGGCGATACGAGTCGAATCGGCGATCCGAATCGAGGCGATGGTGGCTCGGCTGGGCGGCGACGAACTGGCCATCATCCTGCCCGAGAGCGACAGCGGTGGCGCCTACGTGCTCGCCGAGCGGGTCCGGGAAGCGGTCTGCATCACGCCGATGGCCGGCGGGGAGCGGATCACGATCAGCGCCGGCATCGCCGAGCTGGACAGCGACGATGGGGATACGGACGTGATCGCCGCCGCCGATGCGGCTGTCTACGCCGCCAAACGGATGGGCGGCAACGCCTCGGTTTGCCACACCCCGGGGATGTCCGCCGGCGAGCCGGTCAGCTCGCCGCGCCGGACCGATGGTCACGCTGGCGCAGCTCGATCCGCCTGATCTTCCCGGTGAGCGTCTTGGGCAGATCGGGCACGAACTCGATCAGCCGCGGGTAGGCGTAAGCCGACAGGTGGTCACGCACGAACGCCTTGATCTCCTGGGCGAGCGCGTCGGACGGCTGATGGCCGGCGCTGAGCACGACGAACGCCTTGACGACGTTGCCGCGCCGCTCGTCGGGCACGGCCACCGCCGCCGCCTCGGCCACGGCGGGGTGCTCGAGGCACGCCGACTCGACCTCGAACGGCCCGATCCGGTACCCGGCGGAGATGATCACGTCGTCGGCGCGGCCCTCGTACCAGTAGTAGCCGTCCTCATCGGTTGACGCCGCATCCTTGGTGTGGAACCAGTCGCCCCCGAACGCCTCGGCGGAATCCTCCGCCGGACGGTTCCAGTAGCCGATCGGATAATGCGGGTTCGAGCGCGCGCGCAGGCAGATCTCGCCCCGCTCCCCGGGGCCGACCGGACGCTCGTCCTCGTCGAGGATCGCCACCTCCCACCCGGGCATCGGCTTGCCCATCGAGCCCTCGCGCACCTCCATGAACGGGAAGTTGGCGCACAGCGGATATGACTCGGTGAGGCCGTAGAAGTCGAGCACGGTGACGCCGTACTGGTCACGGACCCAGCGGATCGCCTCCGGGTTGAGCGGCTCGCCCGCCGAGCACACGATCCGGAACTTCTGCGGATACCGCGTCCTCGCGTCGGTGATCGACATCATCGAGCGGATCGCCGTCGGGGTCCCGAACACGTTGGTGACCTGGTGCCGGGAGAGGAAGGCCAGCTGCTTGGCCGGATCGAAGCCGCCCTCGCGCTGATAGACGGCCTGCACGGCGCCGTAGCGCCACGGACCCAGCAGCGGCGCGATCCCCGCCGCCCACGCCCACTCGCCCATGCCGTGGAACAGCTCCCCGTCCCGGACGTCGTGGCAGTAGACGAATTCCTCGTGGGCGAGGACGTAGCGATGAGCGTGGAGGATGCCCTTGGCCAGGCCGGTGGTGCCCGACGAGTAGTACAGCTGCGCCGGGTCCTCAGCGGCGGTGTCGACGGTGGCGAACGAGGTCGAGCCGGTGCTGAGCAGGTCGTCGTCGAGGATGAGCACGTGCTCGACGAGCTCGCGCTCCATCCGGTCGGCGTTGGCCTGGTTGGTGACGAACACCTTGGGCTGGGAGTCGGTGAGGCGGTGGCGGATCCCGTCATCGCCGTAGAGGACCGACATCGACAGCAGGATCGCCCCGACCTTCCAGGTGCCGAAGAACGCCGCCGCCGTCTCGGGTGTCGGGGGCAGGAGCATCGCCACCCGATCGCCGCGCTGGACGCCGTGGGCGACGAGCACGTTGGCGAACCGGTTGGCGAGATCCTGGAGCTCGCCCCAGTCCAGCCGGCGCACGTTGCCCGCGAAGTCCTCGTGGATCATCGCCGGCTTGTCCCGCGGGTGGCGATCGCAGACGTCGGCGGCGATGTTGTAGCGCTCAGGAACGGTCCAGCGGTGGTCGGCGCAGGCCTGGTCGTATGTGGTGGTCGAACTCATCGGTCAATCATGACCGATGCGGCATCGGCGGCGCGTGCGGGCTCACGTCAATAGTTCTGAGGTGAAGCCCGAGTCCAGCTCGTCATCGGCCAGCCGCAGCCCGAGGCCCTCGGGCGCGTGCAGCGCCAGCATCTCGGCGGCGACATCGGCCGAGGCCGGATCGCGCAGCGACACGCCGATCATGACCAGGAACGCCGCCGGGACCGAGACGAGCGCCGGCTGGGCGAGCAGCGCGCCGACGGTGCTCGTCTGCGCGTCGCCGAGAGCCAGCCCGGTGAAGATGGCGACGGTGGCGATCCCCGCCCCGGTCAGCATCCCGGCGGCGGCTCCGCGCGCCGACAGCCGGGTCCACCACACCCCGAGCAGGAACAGCGGGCAGAAGGTGCTGGCGGCGATCGCGAACGCCCAGCCGACGAGGATCGAGATGTCGATCGACTGGGCCAGCAGGGCCAGGAGCGCCGGGATCACCATCGCGCACAGCGCCGCCACCCGGAACCGCCAGCGACGCACCGACATGCCGCTCGGCGGCTCCCGACGCAGCCGCGGCCAGACGTCATGGCTGATCGTCCCGGCCAGCGACACGAGCAGCCCCGAGGAGGTCGACAGGAACGCCGCGAACGCGCCGGCCGCCGTCAAGGCGCCGAGCAGCGTGCCGACCGTCCCGGGCCAGGCCAGCCGGGGCAGCGTCAGCACCACGGTGTCGGTCTGCCCGGTCATGTACAGCTGCGGCGTCAGCGACCGGCCCAACGCGCCGTAGACGGCGGGGAAGGCGTAGAACAAACCGAGCAGGCTGAGCACCCGGACGGTTGTGCGCCGCGCGGCGTGGCCGTCGGGGTTGGTGTAGAACCGCACGAGGATGTGGGGCAGCCCCATCGTGCCCAGGAACGTGGCGACGAGCAGCGAGTACACCAGCAGCGGCGAGCTCTGATGAGTGCCGCCCACCGGACGCGACCAGCGCGCTCCGGTCTGCGCGATCGTCCCCATCGCGACCGGAACCGCCGTCCCGGCGGGCAGGTGGATGGGGACACCGCCGGGCAGGGTCCGGCGGGCGCCGGCGGCCACCGTGACCCGGCGCCCGCCGATCGTGAACGTCGCCGCGGTCGGGAACTGGACCGCCTGGCGTCCGGGGAGGTTGACGGTCAGACCGTGCGCCGGGGCCCGCGGCAACTGCTCTCCGAACAGCGCCGCCCGGCCGGGCAGCCCGCCGAAGTGGATCAGCAGGACGCACGCCGGTACGGAGATCGCGAACACCTTGATCCAGAACTGGAACGCCTGCACGTAGGTGATGCCGCGCATCCCGCCGATGGCGACGTTGACGGCGACGATCACCGCCACGATCGCGACCCCGACCCAGTACGGGGCGCCGGTCACCACCTGCAGCGCCAGCCCGGCGCCCTTCAGCTGCGGCAGCAGGTAGAAGCCGCCGATCAGCAGCACGATCGCCGACGCCAGCGGACGCAGGCGCGGGCTGCGCAGACGCGCCTCGGCGAAGTCCGGGATGGTGTAGGAACCGAAGCGCCGCAACGGCGCCGCCACGAACAGCAGCAGCGCGAGGTATCCGGCGGTGAACCCCAGCGACTGCCACAGGGCGCTGGCCCCCAGCTGGAGCTCGAGCCCGGCGATTCCGAGGAAGCTGGCCGCCGACAGGTACTCGCCGGAGATCGCGGCGGCGTTCCACCACGCGGTGACCGAGCGCGACGCGACGAGCAGATCCGATGTGGTGCGCACGAACCGGACGCCCCAGGCGCCGAGCCCGAGCGTGCCGACGGTGACGGCGCCGATCGCCGCGAGCGCGATCACCGCTGAACCAGGTCCCGGAACGCCGCGTCGAGTGCATCGGCGCGGCGGGCGTACAGCCACCCGATGGCGATGAACAGCGGCGAGAGCGGAACGAGCATGATCCAGATCGTCAGCGGAATCCCGACCAGGTGGACGTGATCGAGTCCGGGCAGCAGATAAAGGGCCAGCGGCAGCACGCCGAACACGGCCCCGAACGCGACCAGCGCCAGCAGCGAGAGCTGAAGCTGGGCGTGTCGCAGCCGCCGCAGGTAGACCTCGCCGTGGGCGGTGGAGTCGGCGAGCTCCTGACGGGGCGAGAGCAGTGACGGCGGGGTGCGATCCCCGTCGCTGCTCATGCCGCGCGGACGCCGGCCCTGAACTTCGGCACGGTCATCGTGACGGTCGTCCCCCGGCCCAGCGTCGACTCGATCTCCAGCCCGTAGGCCGGCCCGAACGCCGCCTGCAACCGCGCCTGGACGTTGGTCAGCCCCACTCCCTTACCGTGACCGGCGAGGATCGCGGCGGCCCGCTCGTTCTCCATCCCCACGCCGTCGTCGGTGACCCGCAGCTCGACGTCGGCGTCGATGTCACGGCCGACGATCTCCACCCGGCCGCGCCCGTTGCGCTCGACCCCGTGGCGGACGGCGTTCTCGACCAGCGGCTGCAACGACAGCATCGGCAGCACGGCGTGCAGCACCTCGGGCGCCACCTGCAGGCGGACCTCGAGCCGGTCGCCGAACCGTGCCCGCTCCA
>DATCFW010000176.1:0-7481 GCA_036509295.1 Solirubrobacteraceae bacterium
GGCGGTGTTCGCGACCAGCGACACGGTCCGCCGGTTTCCCGAGCCCGACACGACCAAGCCGCTCGCCGAGGTCGTTGGGACCGACGGACTGACGTGGCGCGGCGGCCCGCTGGGATGCCCGGACGCCGGCCCGTGCGTCACGCTCGGGCCCTACCTGCCGGGCAACTGCGCGATGAACGGGACCTTCCAACCGGTGCTGCGCTCGTCTGATGGCGGCCGGTCGTGGTCGCCAATCGGGTTCCCGTATGAGGTGCAGGGCTGCGACGAAGCGGGGCTGGCGGTCACCTCGTCCCGGTCCGCGCTGCTCGTCGATTCGACGGCGCAGTTCCCGGTGCTGCGCACCACCGACGGCGGGATCGCCTGGCACGACGTCGGACTGCCGCCGCGCCCCGGGCACGGCGAGATCTCCGTGCTCCCCGATGGTTCGCTGCTCAGCGCCGCCGCGCCGGGCGATGTGGCCCCGTGGGCGCTGCTGCGCCGCCACCCGCGCGGGTGGTGCCGGCTGCGGACGCCCGATCGCGCGCAGCAGGGCGCCAGCCTGCTCACGCCGGTGACGGTGATCGGCGATCAGCTGTGGTGGCTGACCGGGACGACGACGGCCCCGGCGGTCCACCGGCTCGCGATTGCGGCCCTCGCCTGCTGAGCGGCCTGATCGGCCTGATCGGCCCTCGCCTGCTGAGCGGCTGAGCGGTCTGAGCGGGCTGAGCGGCGTGACCGCCCGAGCGGGCCGGTCTACCAGTGAACGCCGCGCATGAGATGCGCGAGCGCGACCTGTTCGGTCGAGGCGTGCTCCTCGGGATCCGGCTGGCCCTTGGCCGCCGCCGAGTCGGGGAACACCTTGTAGGCGGTGGACAGGATCTGGTCGACCGCCTTGGGGACGAGCGCGTACGCAACCTCGCCGAACGTGCCCAGCCGGGTGCCGAGGTGCTTGGGCCGCGCGCGGATCGCCTCGCAGATGAGGTCAGCCGCCTCGTCGGGGGAGATCGTGGGGAAGCTGTCGTAGATCTTGGTCGGCGCGATCATCGGCGTGCGCACGAGCGGCATGTGGATCGTCGTGAAGTGGACGTTGTCGCCGATCGACTCCGAGCCGACGACGCGCGTCCACGCGTCGAGCGCCGCCTTGGACGCGACGTAGGCCGAGAACCGCGGCGGGTTGGTCTGCACGCCGATCGACGACACGTTGACCACGAGGCCGGAGCGGCGCTCGCGCATGTGGGGCAGGAAGCCCATGATCAGCTTGATCGTGCCGAGGTAATTGAGCTTGATCGTGCGCTCGTAGTCGTGGAAGCGGTCGTAGGAGAGCGCCACCGAGCGGCGGATCGAGCGGCCGGCGTTGTTGACGAGCACGTCCACCGCGGGGTGGTCGGCGAGCACCTTCTTGACCAGCTCGTCGACCGAGTCGGGCTCGGACACGTCGGCGGTGTAGCTGTAGGCGACGCCGCCGATGTCCTCGATCTCGCGCTGGGTCTCCTCGAGCTTGTCGGCCGAGCGCGCCACCAGCAGCGGAATCCCGCCGGCGCGGGCGATCTTGATCGCGGCGGCCCGGCCGATGCCGCTCGACGCGCCGGTGATGAGCACCGTCTTGCCGTTGACCGCGCCCTCGAAGCTGCGATCCTTGAACAGGTCGGGGTCGAGGTTGCGCTCCCAGTAGTCCCACAGCTTCGTCGCGTACGAATCGAGCGGCGGGACCTCGATTCCGGACCCTTGGAGCGCGCGCTCGGTGTCCCGGGTGTCGAACTGGGGCCGCAGGGCGATGTGGCCGATGACCTCTTCGGGGATCCCGATGTCAGCCAGGATCGCCTTGCGCACGCCCTTGGCGGCGGGGAGCTGCATGAGCATCCCGACCGTCCCCTTGGGCAGCGCCCGGAGCAGCTTGGCGTCGATCCGCAACGTCATCTGCGGCGCGTGGGCGGCGGCCGCGAACGCGTTCATCACCTCGCCGACCCGCTGGCTGGACGGATTGGTGAGGTGAAACGCCTGGCCATCGAGGCCGGGCTGATGGGCGATGTGGTCGATCGCATCGGCGACGAAGTCGACCGGGACGATGTTCGTGTAGCCGAGCTCGGGGCCGATGAGCGGGAACCAGCCCGGCAGGTAGTGCCGGGCCATCTTGATCGCGGTGAAGAAGTAGTACGGACCGTCGATCTTGTCCATCACGCCCGTCTGGGAGTTGCCGACGACGATCGCCGGCCGGTAGACGCGCCACGGCATCTGCGTCTGATCGCGGGCGATCTTCTCGGACTCGTACTTCGTCCGGTGATACGAGTGGGCGAGCTTCTGGCCCTCCTCGAACATGTCCTCGCGGAACAGGCCCTTGTACTCCCCGGCGACGGCGATCGACGACGTGTGATGAAACGTGCCGGCCTCGATCACGTTGGCGAGGGCGACGGCGTGGCGCGTCCCCTCGACGTTGGCGATCCGGTTGCGCTCGGCATCGGCGGTCATGTCGTAGACCGCGGCGAGATGGACGAAGTGATCGATGCCGGCTTCCCGCACCCGGGCGACGTCCTCCTCGCCGAGCCCGAGCCGGGGGGATGCGAGGTCGCCGATGGCCGGGTGGACGCGATCCTGCGCCGCCGGCCCCCACGTGTCCATGAGGGCGCTCAGCTTGTCGGTCGAGCCCGGGCGGACGAGCACGTAGATGTCGCCGTCGCGGTCCAGCAGGCGTGCCACCAGGTGCCGGCCGATGAAGCCGGTCGCCCCGGTGACGAAGTACGTCATCTACTTACCAGCCGCCGCGCCAGTCCGCGCTTGCCTCGCGGGCCGTCTCGGCGTCCTCGCGGGCGTGCTTGCGCTTGTCCAGTCGCCACTGGATGAGCGACAGGACGAGGATCAACGTGGGGAAGAACGCGATGAGGATGAACATCGTGCTCGTGATCTGGGGATCGGTGGTCTCGCCCCACCACCCCTGGCCGCCGTCATCGCGGGCCATCGCCGCCGGCGCGAACGCGAGCAGGGTGCCCGCGAACATCGTCAGGGCGATCATGAATCGGGCGCGTCGCATCGCGGCTACAGGGTAACCGATCCGGGGGCGGTTCAGGTCACTGCGACGCCGGTGCGCTCGCCGACGGCGGCGAGGGCGGCGATCAGGGCGGGGTTGTACTCGGCGGCCCGATCGGTGACCTCGAGATGGTCGATCGGCACCTCGAACACGTTGGCGTTCACCGCCTGCGCCAGCTCTCGCTGCTTGGCCGGTGCCACCATCTGATCGTTGGTGGTGAGCACCATCGCCGCCGGAACGGAGATCCCGCGCAGCCACGGCCGCGAATCGAACCGGCCGAGCTCGCGTCCCGCCTCGGCGGCGTCGCGCGCCTGGTGGCGCATGAGCTCAGACAGCCACCAGGCGGTCCGCTCGTTGAGCTCGATCCCCGAGCGCTTGAGGCTGTTGCCGAAGAAGAACCGCGGGGCGACTCCCAGGGTGACGCCCACGACGCCCATCCACTTCCACAGCTTGCGGGTCTCGGGATCCTGGAAGTGCTGGCAGGTCGCGCTCAGCACGAGGGCGGCGACCACATCCGCGTGATCGCGCGCCATCAGCTGGGCGATCGTCCCGCCCATCGAATATCCGACGACGATCGCCGGCGCGGCGTCGAGCTCGCGCAGAACGGCGGCGGCGTCCGCGGCACAGTCGGTGAGGCGAAACGGTTCCATCGATCGCAGTCCTCGGCCGTGGCCGCGGTGATCGATCGCCAGCACCCGGTAGCCGGCCTGCGCCAGGGCGTCATAGGCCCCGCACCAGTTGAGATCGGCGCTCACCATCCAGCCGTGGAGCAGCATCACGGCCGGGCCGTCGCGAGGGCCGGTATCCCGCAGGAAGAACTCCCCGCGGCCGGGGACGGTCACCATGCGGGCCGGGGGCAGCGGGTGCGGGGGAACCGGGGGATAGCGGGGACGGCGGCGTCGGAGCACGAGCGCCATCCTAGTGGTCGCGGACGCGCCCCCCAGCCAGGCTCCTACCATCAGCCGCATGGCAGTCGTCATCGCATCGGACCTCGGCAAGGACGTGGCCGGAGAGCCCCTCCTGCGCGGCGTGTCGTTCAAGCTCGAGCGCCGCGACCGGATGACCCTGTCGGGCCGCAACGGCGCCGGCAAGACGACGCTGCTGCGGATGCTCGCCGGCGAGGCGTCGATCGATTCGGGCGAGTTGGTGCTCGGCAAGGGGGCGAAGATATCCCTCCACGACCAGCGTCCCCCGCGCGAACGTGCCCTCAGCCTGCGCGACTACATCCTGTCCGGCGCGCCCGAGCTGGTGGCGATCGAGCAGGAGCTGACCGACTTGGAGCAGGCGATGGCCGACGGCGCCCACGACGAGGCGACGCTCGACCGGTACGCCCGCGCCCAGGCGCGCCTCGAGCACGCCGGCGGCTACGGCTGGCGTGACCGCGCGCTGGCGACGCTCCACAGCCTCGGCTTTGGCAACGATGCCGATCTGGACCGCTCGCTGAGCACCTTCTCGGGCGGGGAGTTGACCCGGGCCTCGCTGGGGCGGGCGCTCGCCGGCGCGCCCGATCTGCTGCTGCTCGACGAGCCGACCAACCATCTCGACATCGCCTCGCTGGAGTGGCTGGAGACGCATCTCGTCAGCCTCGACGCGGCGATCGTGCTCGTCGCCCATGACCGCTGGTTTCTGGAGTCGGTCGGCACCTCGGTGCTCGAGCTGGAGGCGGGACGCGGCAAGTTCTTCGCCGGCACCTGGCACCAGTGGCGCCGGGAGAAGGCCGCCCGCGAGCTCGCCCTGGGACGCGCGATCGAGCGCCAGCAGGCCGAGATCGATCGCCTCGAGCGGTTCGTCACCCGGTTTCGGGCCGGCACCCGCGCCCGACAGGCCCAGTCGCGCGCCAAGCGGCTCGACAAGATCGAGCGGATCTCGTCCAATCCCGCCGACGGGGCGGCGCTCCAGTTCGCGTTCAAGCCGCCGGAGCGCAGCGGACGAGTGGTGTTCGAGCTCGAGCACGCCGAGCTGTCGGCGGGCGGCAAGCAGCTGCTCCACGACGCCGAGCTGTGGCTCGAGCGCGGCGAGCACGTCTCCCTCGTCGGTGCCAACGGCGCCGGCAAGACGACGCTCATCGAGACGCTGGCCGGCCTGCGCGAGCTGGCGCAGGGCAAGCTCAAGACGGGCCACAACGTCAAGCTGGGCTACCTCTCCCAGCACGCCGACGAGCTGACCACCGGCACCGCGCGGACCGTCGTGGAAGCGGCTCAGCACGCCACCCGGCTCACTCCGGGCAAGGCGCGCGCCCTGCTCGGGCAGTTCCTGTTCAGCGGCGAGGACGCCGAGAAGCCGATCGATGGTCTGTCCGGCGGGGAGCGCCGCCGCCTCTCGCTGGCGATCCTCGTCCACTCCGGCGCCAACGTCCTGATCCTGGACGAGCCCACCAACCATCTCGACCTGGAGAGCCGCGAGGCGCTCGAGGCGGCACTCGGCGCGTTCCCGGGCTCGCTGCTGCTCGTCTCCCACGATCGAGCACTGCTCGATGCGATCGGAACCCGGACGGTCGCGCTCGAGGACCAGGCGCTGCACAGCTACGTCGGCGGCTGGCCCGAGTACGTCCGGATCCGGGCCGAGCGAGCCAAGGCACCGCCGGCGGCGGCGGCGGAGGCGGCGCCGGAGACGGGCCGGGCCAACGGCGGTGGCCGGGACAGCGGTCAGGCCGCGGGCAAGCGCACCCCGCCCAAGCCGAAGCCCACGTCCAAGCGCACCCCGCCCAAGCCGAAGCGCAGCAACGGCTCGCGTGGGCTCGAGGCCGAGATCGAGACCGCGGAGGCCACGCTGCGGACGATCGAGGACGAGCTGTCCGATCCGTCGGCGTGGGCGACGCCGGCGGCCACCGCGCGCTCGACGGCCCGTCACGAGGCGGCCAAGCAGACCGTGGCCGAGCTGTATTCGCGCTGGGAGGCCGTCACCGGCTGACGCTCGGTGGTGGGCGCGGGCGCGGCGCCGGACCCCGGGGGGGTGTTGGGGGCTCAGTAGTACATATGACTACCAGCATCCCAACCCTCGGGGCCACCGGGGCGCGCCCGCACGTCAAACCGCCCGCCAACGGTCGGTGACGCCGGAGTCATCGCGCTCGCCCCGCACTCGCCGGCCGGCCTCGAGATGGCGCAGGTAGCAGAGCGTCTGGGCCAAGAACCACGATGCGTTGCGGACGCTCAGCTCCTCCTCGTAGACGTGGGGGACGATCTGGACCGCCGTGAGCGGCTCGGCGCGGATCGCGGTCACCACCGCGTCCAGGCGTTCGGCGACCAGCCGGCGGTTGCCTTCGATGTGGCCGTGCACGTCGACGAACGGCTTGCCGTGCCCCGACAGGGCCAGCCGGGCATCGAGCGCATCGATGACGTCCAGCGAGGCCAGGAACTCGCCGACCGGATCGGGGCTGTACCCGTAGTCGTAGAACAGCGAGATCCGCCCGAGGACGTGATCTCCGGAGATCAGCAGCCGGCGCTCGGCACAGAACAGGCAGACGTGCGAGGGGGCATGGCCCGGCGTCTCGTAGGCGACCCACGTGCCCAGATCGGTCTCGATCTCGACGCCCTCCACCAGGGCCCGATCGGCCTCGACCACCCGCGCGACGCCCGACGGGATGCCCCTGGCCTGCTCGGCGTACTGCGCCAGCGCCGCCTCGGGCACCCCGCTCTGGCGGCCCACCTCCAGCCGGCGCGCCAGCGCCGCGTCGGGATCGCCGACGTGGCGGGTCCCGTGGGCGTGGTTGGGATGCATGAGGAACTCGCAGCCGGCGCGGTCGATGACCGTCGCCGCCTGCCCCCAGTGATCGGAGTGGGCATGGGTGCAGGCCAGCAGCCGCACGTGCTCGAGGCGGAGGTTCACCTGGTCCAGCGCCCGCTCGAGCTGCGCCACCGATCCCGGCTCGTGCATCCCGGTGTCGATCAGCACGACTCCCGAGCCGGCGGCGATCGCCCACGCGTTGCAGTGCGGGACGCCCGGCCATGGCAGGGGCAGGCGCAGGCGCCACAGCCCCGGCAGGACGCGCTCACCCCGTCCCAGTTCTCGCTGTCGTGTATTGGTTCCCACCAACCCCATCGCCCGCACCATATTGCCGCCGCGTAGACTGCGCCGCTTGGCCACGACGTCGGAGATCGCGAAGCGCTATTTCGCGGCGCTCGCCGCTCATGATCTCGATGATGCGACGGCGTGCTGGCGACCGGGGGCGGTCGACCGCTTGGTCGGCGCGCAGGAGCTCGTCGCCCCCGAGGGCATCCGCGAATACTTCTCGGCGCTGTTCGCCGCCTTCCCGGACTTCACGCTCGAGGTGCTGGAGATGACGACGGCGCGCCACCGGACGGCGGTCCGGTGGACGGCGCGCGGCACGTTCGCCGGGCCCGGCCGGTTCCAGGGGTTTGCCCCCAACCACGCCCGGATCACGATCGAGGGATGTGACGTCGTCACCGTGCAGGACGATCTCATCGTCCACAACGATGCCTACATCGACAGCGGCGACATCGCCCGTCAGCTGGGTCTGCTG
>DATCFW010000177.1:0-6083 GCA_036509295.1 Solirubrobacteraceae bacterium
GCGGCCTCGCCCAGGTGGACGTGGTCTCCCGGGAGAACCGGGACCTCCGCGCGGTGCTCGAGCAAGACGTCGTTGCTCTTGTGGCGCTGGATCAGGAAGTAGTACGCGCAGCCGATGAGGAACGACCCACCGATGAACTCGTAGGCGCCGAAGCGGAAGTACCACTTGGTGCCGTACACCACCCCGCGCGGCCAGGCGATGTTGAACGCGATCACGCTCCCGTAGACGACGGCGAAGATGTTGACGGGCAGCCCCCAGCGGCCGAGGTTGAAGTAGGGCCCGTGCTCCGGGCGGGGCCAGTCCCCCCGCAGCCGCTTGCGCAGCATCGATCCCGTCACCGCCAGATACGGCAGATAGAACATGATGATCGCCACCGACGTCAAGGTCAGGAACGCCGACTGATTGGCGATATTGATGACGAGCAGCAGCAGCGAGCAGGCGCCCACGAACAGTGCCGGGACGATCGGCACGCGGGCGCGTCCGGAGACGCGCGCCAGCGACGAGCCGCCGGGCAGACGTCCGTCCCGAGCCATCGAGAACAGCATCCGGATGCAGGCGGTGCAGACGGCCAGGGTGCACACGGTGATGGCGATGGCCGAGTCGATCAAGAAGACGTTGCCGGTGGTGTTGCCCAGAGCCTGCTTGATGATGTAGGGCAGTCCGTAGGTGGCGATGCTCTTGTCGTTGATGTTCTTGACTGACATCAGCGCGAACAGGATCAACAGCGCGCCGATGATGGCCGAGGTGATCAGCGCCCGGATGATCGCCGGTGGCGCCGCTCGTCTGGGGTCGTTGGTCTCCTCGGCCAGCGTCCCCGCCGTGTCAAAGCCGTACATCACGTACGCGCTCATGATCCCGCCAATGAGAAAGGCGCCGAGGTAGCCCCAGGAGTGCCCCGCGCCGGTGCCCAGCGTATGGCCGACGACCCCAGGTCCGCGCTGGAAGTGGAAGATCAGCAGGATCACGAGGATCGTGGATCCGATCAGCTCGGCGATCACGCCGAAGTTGTTGATCCGGGCCATGACCTTGACGCCGAGCATGTTGATGATGGTCGCGAACACGATCAGGATCGCACCGAGGATGAGGGCGTTCTCGGCCCCGTCACGGGTGCTGTACGAGCCGGCGTTGGCCGCCCTGATGGCGGCGGTGGAGCCGACGAACTGAAGATGGACCGAGACCTGTGGAAGCACCACCTGCCAGGCCACTGCCACCGCGGCAACGGTGACGATCGAGCCGATGATCAGGATCCAACCGGTCATCCACGAGGTGAAGTCATCGGCGATCCGCTTTGACCATTGGTACACCGATCCGGCGAGCGGGAACTGGCCGGCGAGCTCGGCGAAGCACAGCGCCACGCACATCTGGCCGCTGAGCACGACGAGCCAGGACCACCACACCGCGGGACCGGCGTTGCCAAAGCCGAACCCGAACAGCTCGAACACGCCGGTGAGGATGGAGATGTAGCTGAACCCCGCCGCAAAGGACGAGAAGCTGCCGAGCGAGCGATCGAGCTCCTGCTTATAGCCGAAGCCGGCGAGTTCGCCGCTGTCGCCGCCGGTGCTTGGCGCCTCAACCGTTGCCATCAATCAACCTCCCCATCCGCGCGTTCCCGCGCGGCCTCTTGAACGGACGATCAGACGCCAGGCCAGCGGCGTGGCGGCACTGCTGAAAGCCATTGACCCAGTCGCGATGCGGCTGTTATATATCAGTTGTCTGATTGTGTCAACGAGCGTCCGCGCGGCGTCGGTCGCCCGGGCCGACCGGGGAGCGAGCCGATGGTCACAGCCACCGCGTTGGAGATGTTCATCGACGGGCAGTGGCGCCCCAGCCTCACCGGCGAGACCGCCGCGGCGACCAGCCCCGCCACCGGCGAGACGATCGGCGCCGTGCCGCTGGGAGACCGCGAGGACGCCCGCGCGGCGATCGCGTCGGCGCGCGGCGCCGCCGATGGCTGGGGCCGGCTGACGGCGTTCGAGCGTGCCGCCATGATGCACGCGATCGCCGACATCATCGAGTCCCGACGCGACGAGCTGGCGCGCACGTTGACCCTGGATCAGGGCAAGCCACTCGTCGCCGAGGCGTTCGGCGAGGTCGACGAGCTCCTTGACTACTGGCGGATGGCGGCCGAGGACGCCAAGCGCCTGGGCGGCGAGCTCCCCAACTCCTTCTCCCCCGGCAAGCGGATCATGCTTGCCCGTCGCGCGCGCGGCGTCGTCGGGGTCATCAGCCCCTGGAACTGGCCGTACACGATGCCGGCCGAGCTAATCGCTCCCGCGCTGGCGTGCGGCAACGCCGTCGTGTGGACGCCGGCACCGTCGACGTCGGTGTGCGCGGTGGCGCTGGCGCGCTGCATCGCCGATGCCGACCTGCCCGCCGGGGTGTTCAACCTGGTGACCGGACCCGGCCCGGTGGTCGGCGACGAGATCGCGCGCCACCCGGGGGTGGACGGCATCGCATTCATCGGCTCGACGGCGACGGGCCGGCTGGTGGCGGCGGCCTCCGCCGGCAAGGCGACGTTGCTCGAGATGGGCGGGAACGGTCCGCTCGTGGTGCTCGACGACGGTGACGTCGGCGCCGCGGTGCAGGCGACCCTGACCGCCTGCTTTCTCTGCGCCGGTCAGAGCTGCACCGCCGGCGAGCGGATCCTCGTGCACCACGCCGCCTACGACGAGTACGTCGAGCGCCTCGCGCGCGCGGTCAGCGCGACGATCGTCCTCGGCGATCCGTTCGCGCCCGCGACGACGATGGGTCCGCTCAACAACGAGCCGGTCGCGGCCAAGATGGACGAGCACGTCGCCGACGCGCTGCAGCGGGGCGCCGAAGCGCTCACCGGAGGGTCCCGCGCCACCGCGTTCCCGACCGACCTGTACTGGGAACCGACGGTCCTGGCCGGCGTGGCGGCGGACGCGCGAGTGTCGATCGAGGAGACGTTCGGCCCAGTCGCGCCCGTCGTCGCCATCGATTCCCTCGAGCACGCGATCGCGCTCGCCAACGAGTCTCCGTACGGCCTGCTGGCGGCGATCTACACCGCTGACCTCGCCAGCGGCCTCGAGTTCGCGGACCGGGTCCGCACCGGCTGGGTCAACATCAACGAGTCCACCAACTACTGGGAGTCGCACCTGCCGTTCGGCGGCCGCTCGGGCTCGGACAGCGGGATTGGCCGCGTCGGGGGCGACAGCGTCATGCGGGCGTTCACCGAGCTGCAGACGATCGTGCTCAGTCCCCATCCGGGCCGCTGACGCGGCCCGGGCGGTCGGCGGGACCCGTTCCCCGGGGGAGGGTTGGGGGCTCAGTGGTCTCTGGTACTACTGCGATCCCAACCCTCCCCTCATTCATTGCGGTCCTCGCCCTCCGTCGACCTCGCCGGTCTCGCGACCGGGCTGCTCACACCTCGGCGGGCGTCTCTGACTCCCGGGCCTGGGCGGCCGGTGGCTTTTTGGCCGGCTCAGCCTTCTGGTGGCGGTAGAACGGCTCGGTGATCGCCGCCAGTGGGGTGTTGCCGCGAATCAGGTCGGCGCTCTTCTCCGCCAGCATCATCGTCGGCGCGTAGATGTTGCCGTTCGTCACATACCGCAGCGACGAGGCGTCGACCACGCGGATCCCGTCGAGCCCATGCACGCGCATGGTGGCCGGATCGATGACCGAGTCCTCGCCGGTCCCCAGCCGGCACGTGCACGAGGGGTGCAGCGCGGTCTCGGAGTCCTTGGCGACCCAGTCGAGGATCTCCTGGTCGGTCTCCACCGACGGCCCGGGTGACAGCTCGCCGCCGTTGTAGGCGTCGAACGCCGGCTGGTTGAGGATGCTCCGGGAGATCCGGACGGCCTCGATCCACTCGCGGCGGTCGGTCTTGGTCGACAGGTAGTTGAACTGGATGGCCGGGTGCTGCTTGGGGTCGGTGGAAACGATCTTGATCGTCCCGCGCGCATCGGAGTACATCGGCCCGACGTGCACCTGGTAGCCGTGGCCCTGCGGCGCCGTGCCGTCGTAGCGGATCGCCACCGGCAGGAAGTGGTACATGAGGTTCGGGTAGTCGACATCCTCGTTGGAGCGGATGAAGCCGCCGCCCTCGAAGTGGTTCGTCGCGCCCGCGCCGCGGCGGGCGAGCAGCCACGCCGCTCCCACCCACGGGCGGTTGCGCAGCTTCATCGCGGGAGCCACCGACACCGGCTGCTTGCTCGAGTACTGGATGTAGACCTCGAGGTGGTCCTGGAGGTTCTCGCCCACGGCCGGAAGGTCGTGCACGACGTCGACGCCGAGCGCCCGCAGCTCCGACGCGTTGCCGACGCCCGACAGCTGGAGCAGCTGGGGCGAGTTGATCGCCCCACCGCACAGCAGCACCTCGCCCGCGTCGATCGACTCGGTCCGGCGGTTGTGGCGCACGTCGACGCCGACCGCGCGAGTGCCCTCGAACCGGATCTTGGTCACGAATGCGCGCGTGCGGACCTCGAGGTTGGGGCGATCCATCACCGGGTGCAGGTACGCGCGGGCGGCGCTGAGGCGATGGCCGCGATGGATGTTGCGGTCAAAGGCGGCGAAGCCCTCCTGCTTGTAGCCGTTGACGTCGTCGGTCAGGGGATACCCGGCCTCCTGGACCGCGGCGAAGAACGCCTTGAACAGCGGGTTGACCGCCGGGCCGCGCTCCATCTTGAGCGGGCCGTCATGGCCGCGGAACGGGTTGTCGACCGGTGCATCGATCGCGTTCTCCATCCGCTTGAAGTACGGCAGGCAGTGGGCGTAGTCCCAGTCTTGCATCCCGGGGTCAGCCGCCCACCGCTCGTAGTCGAGCGGGTTGCCGCGCTGGAAGATCATCCCGTTGATCGAGCTCGAGCCGCCGAGCACCTTGCCCCGGGCGTGGTAGACCCGCCGGCCGTCCATGAACGGCTCGGGCTCGGATTCGTAGCGCCAGTCGTAGAAGCGGTTGCCGATCGGGAACGAGAGCGCCGCCGGCATGTGGATGTAGACGTCCCACAGCGAGTCGTTGCGACCCGCCTCCAGGACGAGGACGCGGGCCGCCGGATCCTCACTCAGCCGGTTGGCCAGGCAGCTGCCGGCCGAGCCTCCGCCGATGATCACGTAGTCGTAGCGCATGTGAGCTTCCCCTCTCCCTCTATAGAACCGAGCGGATCTCGCGCTCGAATGTCTCGATGTGCTCGGCGACGATCGCGCGGGCTCGCTCGGCGTCGCCGGCGGCGATCGCGTGCAGCATCGCGCCGTGCTCGTGCACGCGCGCGAACAGGTGTGGCAGACGGTCCAACACGAGGTACCAGATCCGCAGCGACAAGTTGAAGTACCGGCCCAGCGTCTCCTCCAGATACGGGTTGCCGGCACCGCGATGGATGAAGCGGTGCACGCGGGCGTCAAGCGCCATCAGCGCCTCGGTGTCGTCGCTGCCCTCGCTGTGGTCGAGCTCGGCGAGCAGCTCGTCAAGCTCCCGGCGCTGCGCCGACGTGATCCGCTGGGCGGCGCGGTAGGCGGCGTGGCCCTCCAGCTGCGTGCGCACGTCGGAGATGTCGGCGAGGTCCGTGATGTTGATCTCCGACGCGAACGTGCCGCGCCGCGGAAACACCGTGACGAGGTTCTCGAGCGCGAGTCGCTTGATCGCCTCCCGCACGGGCGTGCGCCCGATGCCGAGCTCGCCACCGAGGACGTCCTCGTCGATCGGCGCCCCCGGGAGGATCCGCAACGTCACGATGCGGTCACGAAGATCCGCGTACGCGCGGTCGGCGAGCAGCTCACGAGCGGGCCGTGGCTGACTCGTCTGCGTGCTCACGGGTCAGCCGCGGGGGGTCAGCGGCGTCCGCTGGGGACGGCGGGGGTGCTGGCCGCGGTGACAACTGATATATGAGTCATCGGTTACGAGTCTAACATTCGGTCGACGGCGCGCCAAGGGTCGCGCCACCGCGTCCAAGGACCTCAGCATGACTGCCGCCAGTCACACCGCACACGCCGACCGGGTCGCCGAGCGGATCGCCGCCGGCGAGGTCGTGCAGGCGCGCCGCGTCGTCGCCGCGCTTGCCCGCCACACTCCCCTGCTCAGCTCGCGCAGCCTGTCGGAGCGCTGCGGCGGCCAGATCGTGCTCAAG
>DATCFW010000178.1:0-6441 GCA_036509295.1 Solirubrobacteraceae bacterium
CCGCCGCCCGCGAGCGTGCCCTCGCGAAGGCCGAGCAGCAGCTCCAACGCGTCAAAAACGGGCTCGGCGGCCGCTACTACAAGACCCGCACGCAGGTCGACAAGCGCGTCGCGCGGATCATCGCCCCCAACATCGAGGGGCTGATCACGACCAGGACCAGCACCCGCAACGGCAAGCCGACACTCACCTGGACACGCGACCAGGACGCGATCACCACGGCCGCTCAGACCGACGGGATCTACGCGCTCGCGACCAACCTCCCCGGCAAGCGGCTGACCGCCGGACAGATCCTGCGCGACTACAAAGGCCAACAGATCGTCGAGCGCCGCCACCGCGACTACAAGCAGACCCTCAAAGTCCGCCCGATCTTCCTCCACAACGACGACCGCATCTACGCACTGACCAGCATCATCGGGATCGCGCTACTGATCTTCGGGCTGATCGAAACCGAGACACGCACAGCACTCGGCGAGACCGAGCAGATCCCCGGCCTGCTGCCCGAGAACCGCTCAGCGAAACCCACCGGCCGTAACGTCCTCGGCGTCTTCCAAGGACTCGGCCTCACCTACACCCACGCCGGGATCGAGCTCGACCGCCTCACCCACACCCAACGCCGCGTCCTCGAACTGCTCGCGATCACGCCACCCTGGCCCGAGCAAACACCGGCAACCCTTACCCTCGCCTAGCGCGGAAAATGGGGCTAGCCGTGCTGCCGGGCGAACGGCGACTCGCGCAGCGAGAACTTCGGCCCGTCGACCTTGTCGACCCAGTTGCGGGCGAGCATCACCGCGTAGGCCGGCCAGTAGACGCCGGTGGCGGGAGCCCCCGGCACGCACTGGCCGCCGCTGCCGCCCGGGTTGGAGAACCACAGCAGGCCGTCGGTGTCGGCGTAGTTGGTCTGCTGCGCCACGTCGTTGACCACCGTGAGCGGGCCGAGGCCGCGGCCCGACGGGTTGCACAGGACCTCGTTGCCATGGTGGACCCGGTGCTTGGGGACGAGTGGGCCGCGGCCGTTCTCACCGGTGTTGACGATGAAATGCGTGCCGCCGAGAAGCCGGGAGATCTCCTGGCCGTAGTGGATCTCGGTGCTCGTCCAATCGAAGTGCGTCGAGTTGAGGAAGAAGCCTTGCGCCTGGGAGACGCCGGCCCCCCGCAGGAACGAGGCCATGCGGCGGAACGGAACCGCATCCGCGGCGCCGCCGTCGAGGTAGACGAGAACGTGCGGGTCGGCTTCCAGTGTCGAGATGGCATAGGTGAGCTCGGCGTCGCGGATCGCCAGCTGCTGATGGGTCAGGCAGGGGGCGGTGATGAGCGAGTCCAGCTCGAGGAAGAACACGACGTGGAAGTCGCCGATTCCTTGGGCCACCTGCCGGATGAAGTCGTCGTACCGGGCCTGCACCGCCGGCGTAGCGGTGGAGCCGCAGTGGTCGTGCACGAGCGTGTACGTGGACAGCATTACCGTCGTCCCCGGGTCCTGCACCTGCGTGCCCTCGAGGTAGTGGGCCACCCGACCGGACACGTTCGCGCCCAAGTTCCACATGTAGAAGCGATGCGCGTCGGGCTCGGAGGCGATGTCACCCAGCAGCGACGACCACTTGGGCTTCGAATGCCGGTAGTGGCGCTCGGCCTCCGCCGCTCCCGAATGCGGATCTACGTAGAACTTGGCGCCGGCCAGCGGGTTGTCGGCGGCGGGCGTGGGGACCTCAAGGGGGTTGCTGGCGGTCCGCGCGTCGAGCGGATCGTCGTGGAGGATCGTGATGAACGAGTTGTTGTTCGGACCGAGCGCGGCGGGCCACGAGCCGTAGAGATAGGCGAGCGCGCGCACCGAGGTGCCGTTGATGCCCTGATCGATGATCGGCACGTTGAACGAGTACGTGCTCTGGCCCGGCGCCATCGTGATGTACGTGTTGGCGATCGGGTCGAAATCGATCCCGGGCTGGGCGTCCTGGCGCTTGACGCCGTAGCCGACGTGCTCCTCCGCGCTCAGATCGCCGCTGCGGACGATCGTGACCGTCAGCGAGCCCTGATTCTCATGAGCGGTGTACGCCGGCTGGTCGAGCTGCACCGTGTCCAGCGGGAGGCCCAGGTCATGGGACACGGCGGCGTGGGCGGCGGATGGGTGCAGGCCGGCGAGGCACAGTCCGGCGGCGACGACGACGGGCGTGAGTAGACGGGTGAAGAGGCTCATGGCTCCGGAGGTGGTACGAGAGAAGGGGGATGCCGGGGCAAATCGGCACTTTCGGCCACGGGTTGCTCGCCGGCGTCGGACGCTGGACGAACAGCCGCTGTGTGATTTCATCGGCGGGGCGCTGGCATCCCTTTAGCCCCACGGGGGCGCGCCGCGCGCGCCGGAGGGCCCGTACGTGCGCGCCCCGAGCCTCAGACCGACGTCAGCTCAGAAGACGACGGTGGTGTGGCCGTGCACGATCACGCGGTCCTCGCAGTGCCATCCCACGGCCCGCTGTAGAACGGTGCGCTCCACGTCCGCGCCAAGGCGGATGAGCTCGGCCTGGGTCTCGCGATGCGAGACGCGCGTCACGTCCTGCTCGATGATCGGTCCCTCGTCCAGATCCTGGGTGGCGTAGTGGGCGGTGGCCCCGATCAGCTTCACGCCGCGGGCCTTGGCCCGCTCATAGGGTCCGGCGCCGGCGAATGCCGGCAGGAACGAGTGATGGATGTTGATGATCGGACAGCCGGCGCCCGCGAGGAAGTCGGCGGACAGGACCTGCATGTAGCGGGCGAGGACGATCAGGTCGTACTGGCCGCCGCCGATCCGCTCCAGCTGAGCGGCCTCGGCCTCCGCCTTGGCCTCCCGGGTGACCGGGATGTGGTGGTAGGGCACCCCGAAACGGTCCACCTCGCCCTCCAGGTCAGTCCAGTTGGAGACGACGCAGCCGACGTCGATGTTCAGCTCGCCGCGGCGCCACCGCCAAAGCAGATCCAGGAGGCAGTGGTCATACCGGGAAACCATCACGGCCACGCGCTTGGGCGCCGAGGCGTCGCGCAGCCAGAACTCCATGCCCAACGGCTCGGCCACCTCGGCGGCGAACTGACCGCGCAGGCCTTCGATGCGGGCGGCGACGTCGCGCACATGCAGCACCATCCGGAGGTAGAAGCTGCCGCCCTCGGGGTCGGTGGAGTACTGATCTGACTGGATGATGTTGATCCCGCGAGCGCGCAGCAGACCGCTCACGGCGGCGATGATGCCGGGCTGGTCGGGGCAGGCGACGAGCAGGTGGGCGGTGTCGGTCCGGTCGGGATGAGCGGGGTTCGCGGTGTCCGAGGGCGTTGGCGGTGGCGGCGGCATCGGCGGGAAGTCTGACAGCGGCGGCAGGAGGCTGACCGTGCGCCGCTGCGGCCGTTACTATCGCGCGGCGGCCCCGACGGCTCACCGCCCGTCGCCGCGGGTATCAGTAGCCGACAGGCCGATGGCGCCCATGCCACTCCTCCAACCGTCCCCATGACGATCGTCGCGCTGTCCGCCGCTTACGGCGCCGCGGGAAGCCAGATCGGCCCGGCGCTGGCCGAGCGGCTGGGGGTCCCGTTCGTCGATCGTGGGATCGCGCTGGCGGTCGCCGAGCGGCTCGAGGTCCCGGTTCGCGAGGCGCTGGCGAACGAGGAACCGCCAGCTGCTGGGTCCAGCAGCCTGCTGGAGCGATTGCTGTCGGGGTTCGTCGGCGCCTACACCGGCGCCCCCGCGCCGCTCCCGGCCGACGCCGTCACGCCCGCGGACTTCCACCAGGCGTCGCGTGAGGCCCTTCTGTCACAGGCGGCCACCGGGCGCGGGGTGATCCTCGGTCGCGGCGCGTGCGCCGCGCTTCGTCACGATCCCCAGGTTCTCCGCATCCGCCTCAGCGGCCCCGAGCACCGCCGCATCGAGCACGCGATGCGCGTCCGCGACATCGATCGCGATACGTCCGAGCGGACGGTTCGCGCCCTGGACCGCGCTCACGCCGACTACCTCCGGCAGTTCTACGACGCCGACATCGACGACCCCGCCCTGTATCACCTCACGATCGACGCCACCGCGTTTGACACCGACGTGTGCGTGGCCATCATCGTGGTGGCGCTCGAGGCGATGATCTCCGCCGGCGGCCCGTCCGGAGCCGCCGCCGGCGGCGCGAGCCCTTAGCCTCGTCAACGACCTGTCACAGTCCCCACGACTGAGGTCAGCCACCGCCACGACCGAACAGCTCGGAGGACGCCATGATTGGAAAGCCCCGACGCGTGCGGGTCGCCGAGGCGTTTCCCGAGCTCGTCGAGCACCTCGACCCCGATCAGCAGGAACAGGCCCGCCGGCAACTGGTCGCCGACCTGCTGGTGATGAAGGTCGGCGCGTGGACACCGGCGGTCACGACGAGCCAGCCCGGCCACCTGGGCCTGCTCGTGCTCGAGGGGCTGCTCAGCCGTGACGTGATCCTCGACAAGCCGCTGGCGACCGAGCTGGTGGGGCGCGGGGATCTTCTGCGGCCGACCGATCGCGACGGCGAGGACGCTCCGATCCCGTTCGGCGTCTCGTGGACCGTGCTGCACCCGGCCAAGGTCGCCGTCCTGGATCCGTTGTTCGCGCGGGCGCTCGGACAGTGGCCGCCCGCCGTGGAGGCGGTGCTGCGCGGCGCGTGCAATCGGGCTCACTCGCTGGCGATCACGCTGGCCGTCTCCAATCTGCGTCGCGTCGACGTCCGCCTGCTCGTCCTGCTGTGGCACCTGGCCGATCGCTGGGGTCGGGTCACGCCCGACGGGGTCGTGGTGCCCCTCAAGCTGACGCACGAGACGCTGGCCCGCCTCGTGGGGGCCCAGCGGCCATCGGTCACGACGGCGCTGCGCCAGCTCGAGGATGAAGGCCGCCTGCGCCGGACTGCCGATCGGGCCTGGCTCCTCCACGGCGATCCGCCTGACGCGCTGGCGCGACAGGGCGCCGGCCTCGCGCTCGAGTCGTGACCGGCGCGCTCCGGCACGAACGCGGCGCAGCGAGATGGTCGACGCGGTCAGGCTGACGCGAGCCCTGACCGCTTCAACGCGCGGAGCCGACGTTGGCGGCGCCGGCCGACCGCGCCGGCGCCGTCGCCGCATGCGGGGTGGACCGCGGGCCCGTGGCGGCGATGCAGACGATGCAGACGAGCACCGCGGCTGCCAGCCACATGACGCGGGTGAACAGACGGTTCATCCGCCCCCAATCGGCGAACAGCAAGGGATTCATGAGATGCGGCACCGCCTTCGCGCCGCGCCAGCTCGATCTGCCTCAGTCCGGGCCATCAGTCATTCCTGTTGGGGTGCCTGCCTTCAGTTACCCCACCCGTCGCGCCGTCAATCGGCCCGGTGGGTGAGCGAGCTGACACGCTCGGCGTGATCGCGCGGTTTGTTTGCAACCACGCCGGCATGGCGGACCGGGCCGCCGGGTACGGTGGCGTCAAGCCTGCTCGACACGAGCGCGGCAGGTGTGATTCAGGTCATTGCGGCAGGTGATCGCCTCGCGGTCTTCTGACGGGCCCATGCACGCAGCCCGAAGGAGGATCCACTATGCCCACGAGGTCGTCTTCTGCCGTACGGAGCGGGACACATCCCGACGGCGCTTCCACCAGCGCCCTCGCCGCTCGGTGGCACCACGACGCCGACTTCGCCGCCCGGGACGAGCTGTTTCATCGCTTTCTCCCGCTGGCGCGCAAGCTGGCGAGCCGATATGCGAATCCCCATGAGCCGTTCGAGGACCTCGTCCAGGTCGCCTCGGTTGGTTTGCTCGGCGCGATCGACCGATTCGACCCTGAACGGGGGGTCCGCTTTCCCGCGTTCGCGATCCCGACGATCCTCGGAGAGCTCAAGCGCTACTTCCGCAACACCGGCTGGTCGGCGCACGTGCCACGCGGCGCGCAGGAGATGGCGCTCCGGGTCGAGCGGGCGATACGGCAGATCACGGCTCAGTCTGGGCGCCACCCCCGCGTCAACCAGCTCGCCGAGTACCTGGAGGTGAGTCGGGAGGAGGTCCTGGCCGGACTCGACGCCGGGACCGCGCAGTACGCGGTCTCACTCGACGCGCCCATCACCATCGCCGAGGCCGATGAGCCGGACACGCTCGGCGACACCATCGGACACGACGACGAACGCTACGCGCTGATCGAGACGAGCACGGCCATGGTGGACGCCGTCGCCCGGCTGCCCTACCTCGAGCGGCGGGCGCTGTTGCTCCGCCTTCAGCGGGACATGAAGCAGACTGAGATCGCGCAGGAGCTGGGGTGCTCGCAGATGCAGGTGTCACGCCTGTTGCGGCGGGCCGCCGCCAAGCTGCGCGAGATGACCGATCCCGAGCTTCTCCCGGATCCTCACCGCGCGATGGCCGCTCGTGGCGTGTCGCTGGCCTCGGCCGTCGCCGCGCCGCGCCGCGGCGTCGCCGACGGGGTGGGCATCGGCTCCGGCAGCAGCCAACCCCCGTCCTGACGGAGCAGT
>DATCFW010000179.1:0-8091 GCA_036509295.1 Solirubrobacteraceae bacterium
GTCCTCGTCGATCGGCGCCCCCGGTGCGATCCGCAGCGTCACGATGCGGTCGCGCAGATCGGCGTACGCGCGATCGGCGAGCAGCTCACGAGCGGCGCGTGGCTGACTCGTCTGCGTGCTCACGGTCAGCCGCGGGGGGTCAGCGGCGTCCGCTGGGGACGGCGGGGGTGCTGGCCGCGGTGACAACTGATATATGAGTCATCGGTTACGAGTCTAACATTCGGTCAACGGCGCGCCAAGGGTCGCGCCATCGCGTCCGTGAGCCCTAAAGGATCTCCGTATGACCGCCGCCCGTCACACCGCGCACGCCGACCAGGTCGCCGAGCGGATCGCCGCCGGCGAGGTCGTGCAGGCGCGCCGCGTCGTCGCCGCGCTTGCCCGCCACACTCCCCTGCTCAGCTCGCGCAGCCTGTCGGAGCGCTGCGGCGGCCAAATCGTGCTCAAGGCCGAGAACCTCCAGCGGACCGGGTCGTTCAAGCTCCGCGGCGCGCTGCACAAGATCAGCCGCCTCCAAGCGGGCGCCGGGCCCCACCCCGCCGGCGTCGTCGCCGGCAGCGCCGGCAACCACGGTCAGTCGCTCGCCTACGCCGCCCGGGCGCACGATCTCCCGTGTGAGGTGTTCATGCCGCACGAGGCGCCGGTGGCCAAGGTGGCCGCCGTCGAGGCGTTCGGGGGCACGGTCCACCTCGAGGGCGATTCGGTCGACGACTGCGTCGCCGCCGCCCGCGCCCGCGCCGCCGAGACCGGCGCCGGGTTCGTCCATCCGTTCGACGACGCCGACGTGATCCTCGGCCAGGCCACCCTCGGCCTCGAGTTGCTCGAGGACGTCCCTGACCTGGAGACCGTCATCGTGCCCGTCGGCGGCGGGGGGCTGATCGCCGGCATCGCCGGCGTCGTCAAGCTGGCCCGGCCGCAGACGCGGGTGATCGGCGTCCAGGTCGACGCCTGCGCACCGTTCCCGGCGTCCCTGCGCGACAGCGCCCCGGTGACGTTCGCCGCACGGGCGACGATCGCGGACGGCATCGCGGTCAAACGGCCCGGCGACATCACCCTCCCCCTCGTCCAGCGCTGGGTGGACGAGATGGTGGTGGTGAGCGAGGAGGACATCGCCGACGCGATGGTGTGGCTGCTCGAGCGCTCCAAGCTGGTGGTGGAAGGCGGCGGCGCCGCCGGCGTGGCGGCGGTCATGGCCGGGCGGGTGGCGGGCATGGTCGGCGGGACCACATCCGGCTCGACGGTGATCGTCCTGTCGGGCGGCAACGTCGATCCGGGGCTGTTGGCGGCCGTCGCCCAGCGCGGCGAGACGACGGCGGGCCGGCGCCTGCGGCTGTTCACCCGGATCTCCGATCGCCCGGGCGGCCTCGCCGCGCTGCTGACCCTGATCGCGCGGGCGGGCGGCAACGTCGTCCACGCTGACCACGTGCGCGAGGCGGTGCCGCTCCACGTGCGCGAGACCGGCGTGGAGCTTGCCCTGGAGACCCGCGGGCGCGAGCACGGGGACGCCATCGTCGCCGCGCTGGAGCAGGCCGGCTACGAGATCCGCCGGCTCGACCAGCCGGGCTGAGCCCTCAGTCGCCCAGCTCGGCCCGCCGCCGCGCGACGAACTCCCGCAGCTCCGCGTCGATCGCGTCGTCGATCGGCGGAGCCTCGTAGTCCTCGAGCGACTTGCGCCAGATCTCGCCAGCGCGGGCGGTGGTGTCGCGGCCGCCCTTCTTGGTCCAGCGGTCGAAGTTCTCCGTCGATGACAGCAGCGGCCGGTAGAAGCATTCGCGGAACCGCTCGAGCGTGTGGGCCGCGCCGAGGAAGTGCCCGCCGGCGCCGACCTCGGTGTGCGCGTCGAACGCGAGCGATGCCTCGTCGATCTCCAGCGGCGTGAACTCGTGCTTGAGCTCGCGCAGCAGCTCGATGTCCACGATGAACTTCTCGTAGCAGGAGACGAGGCCGCCCTCGAGCCACCCCGCCGAGTGCATGACGAAGTTGGCCCCGGCGAGGAACGTCGGCATGAACGTCATCAGGGACTCGTAGGCCGCCTGGGCATCGACGGTCTGGGAGGCGTTGAGCGCACCGCCGCCGCGCCAGGGCAAGCCGAAGTGGCGGGCGATCTGGCCGGTGCACAGCACGCCGATCCCGGACTCGGGCGTGCCGAACGACGGCGAGCCCGACTGCATGTCGGTGTTGGACAGGAACGACCCGAACACCACCGGCGCGCCCGGGCGGATGAGCTGCGCGAGTGCGATCCCGGCGAGCGCCTCGGCCATCTGCTGGACGAGCGTGGCCGGCAGCGAGACCGGTGACATGGCCCCCATCAGCAGAAACGGGGTGATCACCACCGCCTGGTTGGCCTTCACGTACTCGAACATCGCGCCGAGCATGCGGTCGTCGTAGCGCAGCGGGGAGTTGACGTTGATCAGGGAGATCGACGCGGACGTGCGCTCGATCGCCTCCCGGCCGCCGAACAGGATCTCCCCCATCCGGATCGTGTCGGCGGCGTTGGGGCCCGACGTGACCGAGCCCATGTACGGCTTGTCGGACAGCGTCTGGAGCGTGTAGACCATGTCGAGGTGGCGCGAGTCCAGCGGCCGGTCCTCGGGCTCGCAGATCGTGCCGCCCGGCGAATCGAGCTCCGGGAAGAACTGGGCCAGGCGGACGAGGTTCTCGAAGTCGGCCATCTTGGCGTCGCGCCGGACGTCCCCCTCGCGGATGAATGGGCATCCGTAGACGGGCGCGAACACCATGTGGTCACCGCCGATGTGCGCGTTGTGGGCGGGGTTGCGCGCCTGGAGCTCGAACTCTCGCGGCGCCTTGGCCACCTGCTCGAGAATCCACTCGGGATCGAACCGGACCCGGTTCTCCTCCTCGACGATCTGCCCGGCGCCGCGCAACAGCTCAACCGCCTCGGGAAGCAGGAACTCGATCCCGAGCTCAGACACGATCCGCCGCCAGCCGCGGTCCAGGGTGGCCATCGCCTCCTCGCTGAGGATCTCGTAGCGGGGCATCGCGTTGACGAACATGGCTGGCATTACCTCCTTGACGGAACGGCGTGCGCGCCTAATATATCCGCCGTGGAACAACAGTTCCAAAAATCTCCGGACGCCGCCACCCATGCCGCGGCGCGCGGAACCACCGCCATCGATCGCGGCGCCGAACTGCTCGTCCGCGTCCTGGAAGCCGCTCAGCCGGTGGCGCTGGCCGACCTGGCGTCGGCGAGCGGGATCCCCAAGAGCACCGCTTCGCGGCTCGTGTCCGCGCTCGAGCGCCAGGGACTGGTGGAGCAGGACGGCGAGCGGGGGCGACTGCGTCCGGGCCCGGCGATCCTGCGGGTGGCCGAGCGCAGCCTGCTCGAGCGCAGCGTTATCGAGCTCGCCCGCCCGTCGCTGGATGCGCTCGGCGAAGCGTGCGGTGAGACGATCAACCTGGCGGTGCCGGCGCCCCACGGCGTCGAGCACGTCGCCCAGGTCGAGAGCCGGCACTTCCTCGGCGCCGGGCAATGGCTCGGGCGCGCCGTCGACTTCCACGGCACCGCCAACGGCAAGGTGTTCATGGCATTCGGTCGGGCGACGATGCCCGCGCGGCGGCTCACGCCGCTGACGCCGCACACGATCACCGACCCGGGCCGGCTGCGGGTGGAGCTCGCCCAGGTCCGCCGCGACGGCTTCGCCGAGGCGATCGACGAGCTGGAGATCGGGCTCGCCGCCATCGCGGCCCCGGTGCGCGGCGCCGGTGGCCAGGTGATCGCCGCGCTGAGCATCACCGGACCAACCGTTCGGATGACCCCCGATCGCATCACCGAGCTGAAGCCCATCCTGATCGAGGAGGCCCGAGCTCTCGGCCACCGCCTCGGCAACCCGGAGGAAGGAGAACACGCCGCATGACGCACGAGGAAGTCCTGCAATTGCTCTATGACGAGACTCTCATCGGCAACGCGCCCGCGGTGAAGGACGGCGTCAACGGCGGTCTCGAGGACGGGCTCGCCCCCGAACGGATGTTGTACGACGCGTTGATCCCCTCGCTGGAGGAGGTCGGCGCCCGATTCGAGCGCGGCGACTACTTCGTGCCGGAGATGCTGATCGCCGCGCGCGCGATGCAGGGCGCGCTCGACATCCTGCGCCCGCTGCTGGCCGAGACCGGCATCGCCCAGGTCGGCACGTTCCTGATGGGCACGGTCAAGGGCGACGTCCACGACATCGGCAAGAACCTCTGCAACATCATGCTCGAGGGCGCCGGCTTCACTGTCATCGACCTCGGCGTCAACGTCCCACCGGAGAAGTTCATCGAGCAGATCAATGAGCACCAGCCCGACGTGGTGGGCTTCTCAGCCTTCCTGACGACGACGATGCCGATGTTCAAGGCCAACATCAACGCGCTGCAGAAGGCCGGGATCCGCGACGACGTGATCGTCATGGTCGGCGGCGCCCCGGTCACGCAGGAGTACGCCGACGCGGTCGGTGCCGATGGCTACTCGGCCGACGCCTCCTCCGCGGTCAAGAAGGCCAAGGAGCTGATCCAGCTCAAGCGGGACCGCGTTCCGGCATGACCGCGGCAGGCCTGATCGCCAAGGCCGAGCACGTGGTGAAGCGCCCCATCTGGGGCTGTCAGATGTGCGGCCAGTGTGTCCTGCACGACACCGGGCTCACCTGCCCGATGACGTGCCCCAAGACCCTACGCAATGGGCCGTGCGGCGGGGTGCGCGCCGACGGCCACTGCGAGGTCAAGCCCGAGATGCGCTGCGTGTGGCTCAACGCCTACGAGCGCTCGGAGCGGCTGCCGCTGTGGCGGGGCCACATCGACAATGTGCGCCCCCCGGTTGACAACCGCCTCAAGGGCACGTCGTCGTGGCTGAACCTGTTCAGCGGCCGTGATCGCGAGGTCCCCGCGGGGTGGGCGGCGGATGACGAACCTTGAGCGCAAGCTGACGCAGCGGGAGTTCGTCGTCACCGCCGAGCTGCCGGTCATCGACGGCGGCGGCCTGGCGGAGATCGAGCGCCAGCTCGAGCCGATGCGCCCGTTCGTCGACGCGTTCAACGCCACCGACAACCCGGCGGCGCACGCCCACTGCTCCCCGCTGGCGGTGTCGATCGGACTCCGGCAGGCCGGCGCCGAGCCGATCATGCAGCTCGTCTGCCGTGACCGCAACCGGCTCGCGCTCGAGGCCGACCTCATGGGCGCGGCCATGCACGGGATCGAGAACATCTCGTGCCTCACCGGCGATGACGTCACCGCCGGCGACGAGCCCGAGGCCCGCCGGGTGTTCGACCTCGACAGCATCCAGCTGATCGCGCTCGCCCGCGCCCTGGACCGCGGCACCTACCTGTCGGGGCGGGCGATCGGGCCGGCTGGATCCGGTCCTCATTTCTTCGTCGGCGCGGTCGAGAACCCGAGCGCGCCGCCGCTCGACTATCGGGTCCGCCGCGCCGCCAAGAAGGCGCTGGCCGGCGCCCGGTACCTCCAGCTCCAGCTCGCCTTCCGCACCGAGCTGCTCGAGCGGTTCATGCGGACCGCGCACGAGACCGGCCTGACCGAGCGGATCGCGCTCATCCCGTCGATCTGCATCCTGCGCACCGTCGGCGGGATGCGGTTCGTCGCCCGCCATGTGCCCGGGATCGACGTCCCACCCGCGCTGGTCACCCGCGTCGAGCAGGCCCCCGATGCCGAGGCCGAGTGCTTCGAGATCGCCTACGAGCTCGCCACCCACGCGCTCACCCAACCGGGCGTCGCCGGCCTGCATTTCATCTCGTTCCGCAAGGACGCGGGCATCGCCGCGTTGTGCCAGCGCCTCGGAATCCCCTCCACCACCGAAAGAGAGTCCCATGGATACAGTGCTCCGGTCGCGGTCTAGCAGCGTCACCATCGGCGCCGACCAGCCGTTCTGCGTGATCGGCGAGCGGATCAACCCGACCGGCCGCAAGACGTTCGCCCAGGAGCTGCGTGACGGCGACCTGTCGACGGTGACCATGGACGCCCTGGCCCAGGTCCAGGCCGGCGCCAACATGCTCGACATCAACGCCGGCATTCCGCTCGTCGACGAGCCCGAGCTCCTCGTCGCGATGCTGCGCACCGCCCAGGCGGCCGTCGACGTGCCGATCTGCATCGATTCGTCGGTGATCGAGGCGCTCGAAGCCGGGCTCTCGGTCTACGAGGGGCGCGCCCTGGTCAACTCGGTCACCGCCGAGGACGAGCGCCTGGACGAGATCCTGCCGCTGGTCGCCAAGCACGGCGCCGCGGTGATCGGCCTGGCCAACGACGAGACCGGGATTCCCGAGACGCCGGCCAAGCGATTGGAGTGTGCGCGGAAGATCGTCTCCGCCGCCCACGACCACGGCATCGCCACCGAGGACGTGATCATCGACCCGCTGGCGATGACCGTCGGCGCCGCCACCGATGCCGTCACCATCACGCTGGCGACGATTAGCCTCATCCGTGACGAGCTCGGCGTGAACATGTGCCTGGGCGCGTCGAACGTGTCGTTCGGTCTCCCCCAGCGCCACGTCCTCAACGCCGGCTTCCTGCCGATGGCGATGGCCGCCGGGCTGACCAGCGCGATCATGTCAACCGCGTCGGTGTGCGTCGAGGCGGTGCGGGCGTCGGACCTGCTGCTCGGCCACGACGCCTGGGGGACGCACTGGATCGCCGCTCACCGCGCCCGTCAGGCCGCCGTGGCCTCGACGGCGGCTGCGCCGGAGGGCGTGCCCGCCGGATGAGCGCATCGTCGCCCAGGCCCCGCCGGCTCGAGCGCGACGAGGCAGTCGTCGAGAGCGACGGCGCGCAGCGCGTGCGCCTGCGCTTCCTGCCCGACGGCGGCGAGGTCCGCGTCCCCAGCGGCACGCCGATCTTCGACGCCGCCAGCTGGAACGGGATCGCGATCGACTCCACCTGCGGTGGACACGGCACCTGCAAGAAATGCAAGGTGCGAATCGTCTCGGGCGACGTGCCCCTGTCCAGCGTCGACCCCCGCGCGTTCACCACCGACGAGCTGCGCGACGGCTGGCGGCTGGCCTGTCGCGCCAACGCGCGGGGCGATCTCGTCGTCGAGGTGCCGCCGCTGCAGACCCGACCCAAGGCGGCGCTGGTCGGGGTCGGCCGCCACGTCATCCTGCGCCCGGCGGTCCAGAAGCGCCACCTTGTGCTCGACGAGCCGACCATGGAGGACCAGCGCTCCGATCTGCAGCGGGTGTGCGACGCGCTCGAGGACCTGGAGCCCCACGCGTCGATCGAGCTGCTGCGAACACTCGGCGGCACGCTGCGCCGCTCGCACTTCGACGTCACCGCGGTCGTCCTCGATGACGAGCTGATCGACGTCGAGCCCGGCGATACGACGGGCCGGCGGTTCGCCATCGCGTTCGATCTCGGGACCACCACCGTCGTCGCGACGCTGCTCGACCTCGACAGCGGCCAGCCCGCCGCCGTGCGGTCGATGCTCAACCGCCAGCAGCCGTTCGGGGCCGACGTCATCACCCGCGTGTCGGCGACGATGATGGACGACGGCGCGCTCGCCCAGCTGCGCAGCCGGGCCCATGAGACGTTCGCCGAGCTCACCGCCGAGGTGCTCGCCGACGCCGACGTGGCGCCGCCCGAGGTGTACGAGATCACCGTGTGCGGCAACGTCACGATGATGCAGATCGCGCTCGGCATCGACCCCGAGCCGCTGTCGATGGCGCCATTCACGGTGGCGACGCATGCGTTCCCGCCCACGCGGGCGACCGAGTTCGGCGTCGCGCTGCACCCGCGGGCGTCGGCGTACGTGTTCCCGTCGCTCGGCGCCTACGTCGGCGGGGACATCGTCGCCGGCATGCTGGCCACCGGCCTGACCCGAGATCGCCGTCTGCGGCTGTTCATCGATGTCGGGACCAACAGCGAGATCGCACTCGGCTCCGTGGACCGCGTGCTGGCGACGGCCGCCCCCGCCGGGCCGGCCTTCGAGGCCGCCCAGATCAAGTGCGGGATGCGCGCCGCCGACGGCGCCATCGAGGGCATCAAGATCAACGACGACGGGCTCGAGCTCGAGGTGATCGGAGATATCGAGCCGGTCGGGATGTGCGGCTCGGGCCTCGTCGACGCGGTGGCCGAGCTCGTCCACGCCGGGCTGCTCGACCA
>DATCFW010000180.1:0-16322 GCA_036509295.1 Solirubrobacteraceae bacterium
CTCGTTCGACGATCCCGCAGCCGCTGACTGCCGTCTCGACGCCGCCGGCTGCGCCGGTCGGTTGGCCATTGACCGCCGCCTATGCGAACACGGGGAATATCGGTGGCTCGGAACAGCCAGTGATGCCAGCATGCTCGTGGCAATCGACACAAGGAGCTACCAATGCCCACGACACGTGTTCTGGTCCTCGCCAACCGACCCGCAACGAACGCTGCGCTCCGTGACGCGGTCCGGACCCGTGCGCTGCGGGCGTCGGTGTATTTCCATCTGGTGATGCCGACCACTCCGCACCGCCTTGATCGCGCGGTCGATCGAGAAGTGGCCGGACGTCAGGCGACGCGCGAGCGTGTGGCTCCAGCGCTCCCGGCGCTCAGCCAGGTTGCGGCGACGGACATCACCGGACCACGTGGGTGACGCCAACCCGCTCGCCGTGGTAGCTCGGATCGGGTGCCAGAGATGGTGACGAGCGGAGCGGGAGAGTCGACCTACGAAGGTGTTCGAGCCATCCGGCAACAGCGGAGCGGGAGAGTCAGCCCATGAGGGTGTTCGAGCCATCCGTCCACACCGGCATCGGGACGATCGCTCGGTTTGGGAGCCTGGCTGATCGTGGTGGCGCCGCTGAGGTCGTGGCGCAAGCATGGACGGATGCCGGGTTCGGGGACGACCTGACGACGCGATGGCTGTCCGCGCGGTGCTTCGATCCACGAACGGCGCGGGCGTTGGCCGAGCTTGGCGTCACGCCGGAGCAGGCCGCCGTCCGCACGCGTGATGGTGGCGGCGAGTACGTCGACACGATCGGCCACAAGGTCGCTAACGGAGACCTGACTGCGCGCCAAGGGGCGGCCCGGAGCATGTCGAGCCGATGAGCAAGCGGAACGCTAGGGCCCGTCGACGGAGGCCACCGGGGCGGCCAGCAACGCGGGCTGGCCGGCGCGGCCTCCGTTGCGCACGCCGTCTCCGCCCAACGCGATCGCCGCTGTGGCCGTGACCAGATGGTACAGGATGAGGAGCTGCACCAGCGCCAATGATTCGGAGCGGTAGAGCTCGGTGCCGATGGTGAACTCGCCGAGGCGTCGGGCCCGGAGATGCGTCGCGAAGTGCATCCGCTCCCAGATCGCTTCCTCGATCGCGGCGGCGTGATCCGGGTTCATCTTTCCCGGAATACACACCAGGCGCTCGCCGTCACGCTCACGCAGCGTGAGCCCGTCCTCGCGGTCCTGGACGAACGGCGTCAGATCCGGATGGGGAAGATCGTCGCGGAGCGTGAGCTCGGCGTCGAGGTGCGTCGGGTCCTTGTCGGCCTCATCCGGCTTGAAGCTGATCAGCATGTCGGCGTTGCGGCGCTGCGGCCGGATGAAGGCCTCTGAATCCGGCTCGCGTCGATCCAACTCGGCGAGCACCTGATCGGTGGTGTATCCACGCCGGGAGCAGTCGCGCTGGACCTTCCATCTGCGCCGCAGATCTTCGGGTGGATTGAGGTAGACGCGCACGTCGTAGATGTCGAGCATCTCCGGCAGGGAGTACCCCAGCAGGCCCTCGATCACGGTGAACCGCCCCGGTCTGACGTACACCGCGGGCGCGAACGTACCATCGATGTGCCGATAGACGGGTTTGAGGACCGGCTCTCCACGGCGAAGGTGCGCGAGGTGCTGGGCGAGGATATCGAGGTGGTTGCAGTCCGGGTGAAGGGGGGTGATTCCGAGCTCGGCCCGTCGCTGACGGTCGTACCGGTGGTAATCATCGGTACAGATGTGAGCGACATGATCCTCGCCGAGAGCTCGGACCAGCCCGCGGGTGATCGTCGTCTTGCCGGCCGCGGAGTCGCCGACCACGCCGAGGATGACGGGGCGCGGGCTCACCGGTGTGTCACCGCACGCCCACCCCGTCGGTGCGTGGTCACGAACGCACTCCCGCCGGCTCGGACTCGGTGGCCTCCTCGGCCTCCGCGCGGGGCCCCACGCCACCCAAGGCGATCGCGGCCTTGGCCGTCACGAGGTGATACAGGATCAGCAGTTGCACCAGCGCCAGCGACGCCGAACGCTGGAGGTCATTGCCGACGACGAACTGGCCGAGCCGTTCGGATCGCAGGTGCGACGCGAAGTGAAGCTTCTCCCAGATCGCCTCCTCGATCTCTGAAGCCTGCTCGGGCGCGATGTCTCCGGCGATCTTGACCAGCAGTTCGGACTCGCGGTCCTCGACGGTCACCCCGCGCTCGCCGCTGGCGCTCACGGGAGACAGATCAGGATGGGGAAGGGTGTCTCGCAACAACAGCTCGGCATCGAGCGCAACTGGATCATTGCCGGCTCCCTCTCGGAAGGAGACGACCACGTCGGCGTAGCGCTCCTGGGGACGGATGAACTGGGCCGAGTCGGGCTCACGTTTGTCGAGCTCGCGCAGCACCTCATCGGTGGTGTAGCCCCGCCGCGAGGTGTCGCGTTTCACCTTCCAGCGGCGGCGCACGTCCTCCGGCGGAGCCAGATAGACCCGGACGTCATAGACGTCGAGCAGCGCCTCGGAGTGGTAGCCCAACAGTCCCTCCACGATCGTGAACGGCTTGGGATCCACGTAGACCGGGGGACCGAATGTGCCGTCGGCGTGGACGTACACGGGCTTCAGGATCGGCTCGCCCGCCCGCAGGTGGCCGAGGTGCTGGGACATGATGTCAACGTAGTTGCAGTCCGGGTGCAGCGGCGTGATCTTGTGCTCGGCGCGTTGCTTGCGGTCATAGCGGTGGTAGTCGTCGGTGGAGACGGCCGTCACCTGCTCTTCGCCGAGGATGCGCACGAGCCCCCGCGTCATGGTTGTCTTTCCGGCCGCCGAGTCGCCGACGACGCCCAGGATAATCGGGCGCGGCATGTTTTTCTCCTAGCTTGCCGGCGAACCGCGACGGGCGCGCAATCGAACGGGTGGCTTACGCTCCGACACCGGCTCCCACTTCCCGGCTGCCGCACCTGCCGGTTTCAGGATCCTCCTCGGTGTCACTGAACACCGAGCTGCGGAGTATGTCCTCGGGCTCGATCGTGACGAGGTCCTGCCGAGTCAGCTTGCGGTGTGATTCGAACAGGCGGGTGGCCTGACGCATCCGAGCACGCTCGACGGCGTTGCGGATGCTGCGGCCGTTGGCGAAACGAGGCCGCTCGATCCGCCGCTCGATGTATTCGCGCAGTGCGCGGGCGGCGTCCTCACTCATCGCGTAGCCCTGCCGGTCGACCATCCGGCGGGCGATCTCGAGCAGTTCGTCGACGGCGTAGTCGGGAAACCGGATGTGGTGGGCCACTCGCGATCCCATCCCGGGGTTCGCCTGAAAGAACTCCTCCATCCGGTCGTGGTACCCAGCCATCACGACAACCAGGTTCTGGCGCTCTGACTCCATCACCTGCAGCAGGACCTCGACCGTCTCCTGGCCGTAATCGCGCTCGTTCTCCTGGCGGTGGAGGTAGTAGGCCTCGTCAATGAACAGCACTCCGCCCAATGCGCGCTTCACCACATCCTTCGTCTTGGGCGCGGTATGGCCGACGTACTGGCCGACGAGATCATCGCGAGTTACCGAGACCAGGTGGCCTTTGTCGATGTAGCCGAGCCGGTGCAGGATGCTGGCCATCCGCAGCGCCACTGTCGTCTTGCCGGTGCCCGGGTTGCCGGTGAAGCTCATGTGCAAGGTAGGGCGCTGGGAGCGCACCCCCATCTCCTCCCGCAGCCGGTCAATCACGAGCAGCGCGGCGATCTCATGGATCCGCCGCTTCACCGGCGCCAGCGCGACCATTTCCTTGTCGATCTCCTCCAGCACCTCGTGCACGCGTGATCCGCGTACCACGGACTCCACATCGGCCTCGCCCGCCGAGATCGCCCCCGCGAAGTCGACTGACTCCACGGCTGAGCCCGTTCTGGCCCCCGCGGCGGGACGCACGACTCTGCCGCCGAACTCGTCAGCGAACGACGGGGATCCGCGCTCACCGACGCCGAAGCCCCGCGTTGGCCGCGCCGGCCCGTCCGCGGCCTGCGGATCGAGCGGTCTGCCCGTTGTGTCGAGACCGCGGGGAGCCACTAGGACTCACCGATCCCGTCGTCACGCGAGGCGCCGATGCCGTAGGCGGCCGATGAGGCGTCGCGACGGCTCGCGAGGTCGCCCCGGTTGCCGTAACGCCGACCGACCGGCTCCTGCTGCACATAGGGATGAATCGTGTAACGCATCTGACGATCCGCCTTCTCCTGGCGCTCGAGGCGGAATCCCGGCTCCTGGGCCGGGCGGTTGACGATAAAGCTGAGCGCCGACGTCTGGCGTCCGAGCGAGCTGTCGTAGCAGACCAGCTTCACATAGTGGTTCGGGAACGCCTCACGGCACGCGCGGACGTCGCGCATCGCCACATCGGCCTCGTCCGGGGTGAGGTCGAACTCCGGCTGCTTGAACATGTCCCAGTAGCTGTTACGAGGATGCGGGTCGTCGGTGTACTCGACCATGATCGCCCAGCCGTGCTGGAGCCCGTAGCGGATCTGCGCCTCGATCTCGTCGTCGGTCAGCTCGTCCAGAAACGAGAATGTTCCTTGTGTGATTCTCATGGCTGTCTCCCTTGAGCGGGTCAGCGGCTGACCGTGGCCGTGGCCACGACGTCCGGGGTGTCAGTCGACTCGAAGTCAAACGTGATGTCCTTCCAGACTTCGAGCGCGGCATCGAGCTCCGGGCAACCCCTGGCCGCGTCCCGCAGGATGTCGGGGCCCTCGGAGTAGTAGTCCTTGCCTTCGTTGCGAGCCTTGATCATCGCCTCGACGGCCACGCGGTTGGCGGTCGCCCCGGCGGCGATCCCCATCGGGTGCCCGATGGTGCCGCCACCGAACTGAAGGACGACATCCTCGCCCAGGTAATGCAGCAGCTGGTGCATCTGACCGGCGTGGATTCCGCCGGAGGCAACCGGCATCACCGGGGCCAGCGACGCCCAGTCCTGATCGAAGTAAATCCCGGTCTGCGGATTGGCCTGGTTGAAGCGCTGGCGGCACACGTCGTAGTACCCCTTGACCATGTGCGGGTCACCCTCGAGCTTGCCGACGACGGTACCGGCATGGATGTGGTCAACGCCGATCATCCGGCACCACTTGGCGATCACCCGGAAGCTCACACCGTGCGTCTTCTGTCGTGTGTACGTCCCGTGGCCGGCACGATGCAGGTGCAGGAGCATGCCGTTGCGCCGGGCCCACTTCGACATCGACTGCATAGCCGTGTAGCCGATCGTCAAATCCATCATGATGATCACACTGCCGATCTCCTTGGCGAACTCGGCGCGCTCATACATGTCCTCCATCGTCCCCGCGGTCACGTTCATGTAGTGGCCCTTGATCTCGCCGGTGGCCGCGGAGGCCCGGTTCACGGCCTCGATCGCGTGCAGGTACCGGTCGCGCCAACGCATGAACGGCTGCGAGTTGATGTTCTCATCGTCCTTGGTGAAGTCCAGGCCGCCGCGCAGTGCCTCGTAGACGACCCGCCCGTAGTTCTTGGCCGACAGGCCGAGCTTTGGCTTCGTCGTCGCCCCGAGCAGCGGGCGTCCGAACTTGTCGAGGTACTCGCGCTCCATGACGATCCCGTGCGGCGGCCCCTGAAAGGTCTTCAGATAGTGCGGCGGGATTCGCATGTCCTCGAGCCGCAATGCCTTCAGGGCCTTGAACCCGAACACGTTGCCGATGATTGACGAGGTCAGGTTCGCGACCGAGCCCTCCTCGAACAGGTCGATGTCGTAGGCGATCCGCGCGATGTACTGACCCTCGACCCCCGGGACGGCATCGAGCTGGTACGCCTTGGCCTGGTAGTGCTCATGAGGGGTGAGACGGTCGGTCCAGACCACGGTCCAGGTCGCGGTCGACGACTCCCCGGCAACCGCGGCCGCCGCCTCGATCGGGTCGACCCCCGGCTGCGGCGTGATCCGGAACGCACACAGGATGTCGGTGTCCTTCGGCTCGTAGTCCGCATCCCAGTAACCCATCTCCGCGTACGGCGTCACGCCTGCGGCCCACCGGTCCTTCTTCTGGCTGGTGTGTGGGTCTTCGGTTAGCGCCATGACAGAGGCCTTTCGATCGAATCCATCGGCGCAGCCTAGGCCCGAAGTTCATAGAAGCCAAATATCTTTTACGAGCGTATCTATAGCTTCTCACCTATGTCGCGTGGCGGGCGAAAGCGATGAACATCTCGACCGGCGCCCTGACCGGCCCGACGGCCGCGCGCACTACGAACCACGATCGCTTGGCGGGACCGTCCTTGAGCTTGAGCTCCCCGAGCCATCCCGATGCGAGCTCGCCTTCAACCGCTGCGCGGGAGATCAGCGAGACGCCCAGGCCGGCCCGGGCGGCCTGCTTGATGGCGCCGTTTGAGCCGAGCGTGAGGGTCGATGGATCCAGTCCCCGATCCGTGAGGAACTGCTCGTTGAGGGTGCGCGTGCCCGATCCGACTTCGCGCAGCAGCCAGCGCCGGCCGGCCAACTCAACCGCCTCCGGTCTCCCCAGCCCCACGGCCGGATCATCGGGCGCGGTGATGCACACGATTTCGTTGTCGATGAGACGATCCGCCACGAGCCGATCGTCGGCCGGAGGCTTGCCCAAGATGGCGACGTCGACGGAGTGGTTGAGCACGCGCTCGAGCACTTCGTCACGGTTCCCGACCGCGAGCGTCAGTTCGATCTCCGGATGCTGGTCGGTGAACCGGCGCATCAGCGGCGGGACGAAGGACTCGGCCGCCGTGGTGACCGCGATGATCTGGAGCGCGTGCGCCGCGGCGTCGGCTGCCTCCTGTGCGGCTTGTCGGCCCCGTTCGAGCAACCCGATCACGTCCGCGGCGTAGGGTGCGAACGCGGCCCCGGAGGGAGTCAGTCGGATCCCGCGCCCAGAGCGCTCGAACAGTTCGCAACCGAGCTCGCGCGCCAGCGCGGCCAGCGCCGAGGAAACCGAGGGCTGCGTCACCACAAGCTGATCCGCGGCCGCGGTTACCGACCCCTCACGAACGACGGCGAGCAAGGTCCTCAGCTGCGTCACAGTCATAGACATAAAGCAAATATTACAGAAGATGTCATTGATCTCTACTAACCAATATAACCTGCAGGAGCAGGCCGGACGTCCCGCGATTTCCGACCGGAGCGGTCGGATTATTGTGGTACGATCTGTGGTGAGCTCAGCGAGCCCTAGCCCTTCTCGCTTCTCGGGCTACTCCTGAGGTCAGACGGGCAGAGAGGCGGCTGGCCATAGTCACCGCAATACACGAGACTCGCGCCTCCAAGTGCGATGCCGGTGGGGCCCGCTCAGTGACGGCACGTGAAGCACGATCATGAGCGGCCCGCGACGGGCTTCCTGATCACCGCGGCGCCCGCCACAGCCGCCAGGTGTCACCCCCAATCCCCGACACCCGAGAGGTGGCCGAGCACGGGGGGAACTCGATGATGCGTCCCGACCCCCAGCAACAGCGGCTGCTCGAACGACTGCGGCGAGCCGGCGGGCGGCCGGTCACGTTTGCCGAGTTGCGCGCCGACGGGATTCACTTTCCGGCCGCGACCGTCGCCGAGCTCGAGCTCAACGGTTACAGCATCGAGCGCGTCCATGATCATGCGCGGATGATCGGTGTGCGCCTCACGGGTGCCGAGCCCACCGAGGGCCCCGCCGGGCGAACACGGCGCCGCCACCGCTGGCCATACCGACACGTGGAGCCGGCCGAACCGGGCGGATTTCCGTGATCGCCAGCTCGTGGGAACTTCCCCGGCGCTGTCTGGTATGCCGAGTAGAGGCCCGACAGCACGTGGTCCGCGGATGGGCTACTCGATGACCTCGAACTGCTCGATCACCCGGCGCTCGAGACGGGGGACGATCTGGTCGAGCACGAGGTCCTTGAAATGCGCCGTCTCGCGGTGGGCGGCGAAAGCGTCCCCGGAGGCGTAGCGCTCCAACAGGACATACGCACGGGGATCGTCGAGCTTGCGGTACGCGTCGAAGGCGACGTTGCCCGGCTCGGTGCGCGTCGCCTCGATGAGCGCCGGCAGCAGCCCGATGACCTCCTGTTCGTAGCCCTCCGCGATGGTGTGGTGGGCGATGACCTGTAGCTGCGACATCGGCTGCCGTCCTTTCGTGTCGTCGGTGTCTGGTGCGCTGGCTGGGTGCATGGTGACGAGCAACGACCCGCATCGCACACACCATGCACGATCGTCGCGACGCTGTGATAGCGTCGCGCCGTCCGGCTGAGGGAGGCGCGCCGTGGTCACACGTCGCGCCGTGTCACACCACGCACGGGAGGTGCGCTATGTCCCGGCTTCCGCGGCAGATCCTCCTCATCCTTCTGGGAGGCCAGCGATGACTCGGCCTGACCGGCACCCGTGGGCCCGGATGATGGTGGCGGCCGTCGGACTGGCGGCGCTCCTCGCGCCGGTGGCGGCCTGGGCGGCCGGCGCCGGTCCGCTCACGCACGTCTCGGTCACACCCGGGTCCGGCCATCCGAGCACGCGGTTTGCGCTGCGACTGCGCATCCCCGAGGCGACGGGCACCTTCGGCGCGGTCGTCCGGCGCGACGTCGTGTCGGTCGGCGGCCCCCGGCGGAGCGGATGCATTTCGAGCGTGGTGAAGACCCTGCGCTCCGCCCGACGCGGCGCCCGGCTCGAGCTGACACTGACTCCGGGGAGGACGAGCTGGTGCCCGGGCGAGTTCAACGGCCGGGTCGTGCAGAGCGAGACCCTGCGGTGCCGACCGGGTCCGGCCATGGCCTGCCCCGACTTCGTCCTGGCGCCGCGCACGATCGCGCGGTTCCGGTTCCACGTCGCCGCGTCAAGCAGCGGCGGCACGGGCGGCACGGGCGGCACCGGAGGCTCGGGCGGCACCGGCGGCTCGGGCGGCACCGGAGGCTCGGGCGGCTCGGGCGGCTCGGGCGGCTCGATGCCGGCCGACCAGCCGACCTTCACCGGTCTCATCAGCGCGACGACGTGCAACTCGCCGAGCCTGAAGGTGCTGCCCCGCCCCACCGGCTACACACTGACCTGGCAGGCCGCGACCGACCCGGTGACGCCGAGCTCGGCGATCGTTTACGACATCTACGTCGCGACCACTCCTGGCGGCGAGGACTACGCCCAGCCGGCCTGGACCACGCAGCCCGGCGCCACGTCGTACACCACTCCGCCGCTGGCCCGCAGCGGGCCGGTGTATTTCGTCGTCCGCGCCCGTGACGCCGCCGGAAACGAGGACGGCAACATGGTCGAACGCCAGGGCGTCTCCCAGTGCGTCGCCGCGCCGTGATCTGACCCCGAGCCCGGCGGCGCCCGCGACCGGGGCGCCTACGCCGCGAGCGACTCGCGGCCGGAGTCCGAGATGGCCTCGACGAGCTCGGCGAGCACGAACTCGGCGCGATCGTTCTCGATCTGGCAGGTTCCGGCCGCCTCGTGTCCGCCCCCGCCATGGGACAGCATCAGCGCGCCGATGTTTACCGGCGAGGACCGGTCGATGATCGACCGTCCGACGGCGAGCACGGTGTTCTGCTGGCGCAGGCCCCAGAGCACGTGGATCGACACCCTCGCCTCTGGGAATAGCGCGTAGAGCAGGAAGCGATTGGTGGGGTGGATGACCTCTTCATTGCGGAGGTCGAGCACCACCACATCGCCGTGCTCAGTCGCGCAGCGGCGGATCTGCTCCGCGGCGAGGGTGGCGTGCTGCTTGTAGAGCGTGACGCGCTCAGCGACGTCCGGGGAGGCGAGGATCTGGTCGATCGACAGCTCGAGGCAATGATCGATCAGCTGCATCATCAGCTGGTAGTTGGAGATGCGGAACTCGCGGAAACGGCCCAGGCCGGTGCGGGGATCCATCAGGAAGCTGAGCAGGATCCAGCCCTTCGGAGCGAGGATGTCATGAAGCGAGAGGATGGCTGCGTCGGCGCGGTCAACCGCCTCCATCATCTCGGCGCTCACTCGCGGGAAGCTCACAGCCCCGCCGAAGTGGTCATACACGACCCGCGCCGCCGAGTCGGCGCCAGCGACCATGACGCGGTTGACCGCATCGTCACTGACACGCAGCCGCTCCGAGGCGTGATGGTCAAACGACAGCGCGACCTCGGGCCGGTACGGGAGATTCGTGGTGACGTCGTTCTCGGTCAGCTCGACCTTGCCGTCCTGCACGTCCTTCGGGTGAACGAACAGGATCTCGTCAACGAGTCCGAGTTCCTTGAGCAGCGCGGCGCAGACGAGACCATCGAAGTCGCTGCGGGTAACCAGACGGTAGGTCCGTTCGAAGGAGAGGCGAGGATCGGTGGGCATTGGTCCAACGTCGGCATCACGACCGGTTTGCTTGAGCGCGACGGACGGTCCGCGTCACGTCAACCTTGGCCCGCACCGCGCAGCGCCGCGCGCAGCCCGGCGAGATCGGACGCGCCGAAGACCACCCGGTCGCGGGTGGCGACGTAGACGAGATCGAGGTCGACCCCCGCTCGCGCGATCGTCCGCGTGAGGTCGGCGAGCACGCCGGGCTGATCCTCGACGTCGACGACGACCACCTCGCGTTCCCGGCTGACCCCGAGATGCGAGATGCCGAGCGAGTGCCGGGCCGCCTCGGCGTGCTTGACGAGGATGTGCAGCTCGGCCCGCTCGCCGGACCCGATGCAGGTGGCAGCGGCGATGTTCACGCCCGCGTCGCTGATCGCGGCGGCCACATCGGCGAGCGCGCCCGGCGTGTTCTCGATCTCGATGACCAGGTCGAATGCCATGGATCCTCGCGGACGCCAGCCTACTCCGCGCCGGGGCGCGCGGCGCGGGAAAATCCCCGATCCTGTCCATCTGTCCGTTCGCCGAGACCAAGGAGCAGCTCGGCGGGGTCAGCTCGGCTCGAGCACGAACACAACGATCCGCCGATGAGCCGCCCGGCGCTCGTACTGGTCAAAGCCGGGATACACGCGCAGCCCCTCGGCCCAGATCCGCGCCCGGCGCTCGCCCTGCGCTTCGACGGCGTGCACGCGCCGGCGCGTGCCGTCGACCACGACCACCGCGTCGGGATCGTGGCGCAGGTTGTGGCACCAGCCCGGGTACCGCTCCCGGCCGAAGTTCGATGCGATGACCGCGAGGGTGCCGTCGGCGGGGATGCCGAGCACCGGGACAGTCCGGGGTTGGCCGGACCTAGCGCCCGTGGTGGTGAGCATCACCACCGGGATGCCGGACACGAGGCTGGCGAACGTGTAGCGCCCCCGCGTGAGACGATGGACCGGGCGATCGATCCGGTGCAGCACCCGGGCGAACAGCCAGGGCCCCGGGCCGCTCGCGGCGAAGCGGCGCAGGACCTGCTGGAGCACGTTGGCCCGGTCGTAGGCGATCGGCTCGCTCACCAGCGTCAACACTGACCGATCGGCGACGGCCACGTCAACCGGCGCGTAGGACCGGTGCCCTTCGGGGTAGCGCCCCCGGCATGGACTACTACCGCCTGGACGACAGGCTCTCCGATGACGAGCGCAACCTCCGCGATCGCGTCCGCGCGTTCGCCGACGACGAGGTCCTGCCGATCATCAACGGGTACTGGGAACGGGCCGAGTTCCCGTTCGAGCTCGTTGGCAAGCTCGCCGAGCTGGGCATCGCCGGCACGGTGATCTCGGGCCACGGCTGCCCCGGCATGTCCGCGCTCGGCGCCGGGGTCGTCGCCCGGGAGCTGGCGCGCGCGGACGGCAGCGTCAACACATTCTTCGGCGTCCACTCCGGCCTGGCGATGGGAGCCATCGATCTGCTCGGCAGCGAGGAGCAGAAGGCCCGCTGGCTGCCCCCGATGGCCAAGTTCGAGGCGATCGGAGCGTTCGCGCTCACCGAGCCCGAGCACGGCTCGGACTCCGTCGCGCTGGAGACGAGCGCCGTGCGCGACGGCGAGGAGTACGTGCTCAACGGCGCCAAGCGCTGGATCGGAAACGCCTCGATCGCCGACCTCACGATCGTGTGGGCCCGCGACGAGAGCGGCGACGTCGGCGGATACCTGGTGGAGAAGGGCACGCCGGGGTTCGACGCCGGCACGGTCATCACCGGCAAGATCGGCAAGCGCGCCGTGTGGCAGGCGGAGATCGCGCTCACCGACGTTCGCGTCCCGCTGGCCGGCAAGCTGGCGCACGCACATTCGTTCAAGGACGCCGGTCGCGTGCTGACCCGGACGCGCGGCGGCGCCGCCTGGGAGTGCGTCGGCCACGCCGTCGCCTGCCTGGACGTGGCGCTGTCCTACGCCAAGGAGCGCGCGCAATTCGGGCGCCCGATCGCCGGGTTTCAGCTCGTGCAGAGCAAGCTGGCGACGATGGTCGCCGAGACGGCGGCGATGCAGCTGTTCTGCTTTCGGCTCGCCGAGCTCCAGGAGGCCGACGAGATGACCTCTGCGATGGCATCGCTGGCCAAGCTCCACAACGTGCGCAAGGCCAAGCTCGTGTGCTCGGAGGCGCGGGACATCCTGGGCGGTAACGGCCTGCTGCTCGAGCACCACATCGCCCGCCACCTCACCGACATGGAGATCGTCGACACCTACGAGGGCACCGACTCGATCCAGTCGCTGATCGTCGGACGCGATGTCACCGGCATCTCGGCGTTCACGTGATTGGGCCCGCGGGCGCGAGCCCGCGCGCATGCCGGCTGCCGGCACGCCGGCTGTATTAAGAACTCGCCGCACGCCGTGTATCACTATTGGCATCGCGCCCCGCGCTCGTGTAGCTTGGCCTGAGTGCCGACGGGAGAGGAGATCGACGGCGTTCTTTCGGTGCGCGACATCTCGGTGTCGTTCGGCGGGATCACCGCGCTGAGCGATGTCTCCCTCGATGTCCGCGCCGGCGAGGTGCTGGGCGTGATCGGTCCCAACGGCGCGGGCAAGACGACGCTGTTCAACGTCATCTGCGGCTTTGTGGCGCCCGGCGCGGGGACGCTCACCTGGCAGGGCCGGCGGCTCGCGCAGATCCGCCCCCACCAGCTCGCGGCGCTCGGCATCGCCCGCACGCTGCAGGGCGTGGGCCTGTTCGCCCACCTCACCGTGCTCGAGAACGTGATGGTCGGCGCGCAGCGCTTTCGCAGGACGGGGCTGGCCGGCGCGCTGCTCGCTCTCCCCCGGGCCGACCGCGACGAGCGGGCACTGCGCGCCCGCGCCACGGCGGCGATGGAGCGGCTCGAGTGCGCCGACGTCGCGGAGCGCCTGCCCGGGACGCTGCCCTACGCGGTGCAGAAACGGGTCGCGCTGGCTCGGGCGCTGGCCGGTGAGCCCCGGCTGCTCCTGCTCGACGAGCCGGCTGGCGGCCTCGACGCCGGCGAGCTGAGCGCGCTGGCGGACACGATCTCCTCGCTCGGGAGCTCGATCGCGGTGATGCTCGTGGACCACCACATGGACCTCGTCACCTCGGTCTGCGACCGCTTGGTGGTGCTGGACTTCGGGCGGGTGATCGCCAGCGGCGAGCCCGGTGACGTGCGCGAGGACCCGCGGGTGCTCGAGGCGTACCTGGGGCGGGAGGCCGAGGATGCTGTCCGTTGAGGGTCTGACCACGGAGTACGGCCCGGTGCGGGCCGTGGACGCCGTGTCCCTGCAGGCCGACGAGGGCACCGTGACGGCGGTCCTCGGCGCCAACGGCGCCGGCAAGACGTCGCTGCTGCGGACGATCACCGGCCTCGTGCCGGCGCGGGCCGGGCGCGTCACGTTGGCCGGGGAGGACATCACGCGCCTTCCGGTCGAGGAGATCGTGCGTCGCGGGCTGGCGCACGTGCCCGAGGGACGCGGCGTGATCTCCGAGTTGACCGTCGAGGAGAATCTGCGCCTCGGCGGGCTGTGGCGCAAGGGCGCCGCGGCGCCGGCGCAGGAGATGTTCGACCTGTTCCCGGCACTCGCACAGCGCCGCCGGCAGCCGGCCTCGACGCTGTCGGGCGGCGAGCGCCAGATGCTGTCGATCGGGCGGGCGCTGATGGGGCGTCCGCGCGCCCTGCTGCTCGACGAGCCCTCCCTCGGCCTGGCGCCGGTGATCGTCGCCCAGATCATGACGATGATCCGGTCGCTGGCGGACAACCTCGGGCTGGCGGTGCTGCTGGTGGAGCAGAACGCCCGCAGCGCCCTGTCGATCGCCAACCGTGGGATCGTGCTGAACCTCGGGCGCGTCGTCGCCGACCGCGAGCCAGGCGAGCTCGCCGCCGACGAGCGCCTCCGCCACGCCTACCTCGGATTCTGAGCGGATGGGCCGCCGGGCATGACGAAGTTCGTCGACCTGACGCTGAGCGGGGTCTCGACCGGCGCCGTGTACGCCGCGGTGGCGCTAGCGCTGGTGCTCATCTGGCGGGCCACCCGGATCGTCAACTTCGCTCAGGGTGCGATGCTGATGATCACGACGTTCATCGCGTCGGCCATCATCAACTCGACCGGCTCCTACTGGCTCGGGTTCGTCGTCGCCCTGGCCGCCGGACTGGTGTTCGGCGCGGTGGTGGAGCGGCTGCTGATCCGGCCGGTGGAGGCGGCGCCGCCGCTCAACGCGGTCATCCTCACCCTCGGCCTGTACACGCTGCTGGTCGCCGCCGCCGGCATGATCTGGGGCAACACCCCGCGCTCGTTCCCGGCCGCCTTCTCGCTGCGCGGTTACGTCGTCGGCGGGACGCGGCTCCTGTTCACCCCCAACGACACGTTCACCGTCCTGATCGTCCTCGCGGTGGCCGCCGGCCTAGGACTGCTGTTCCGCGCCACTTCGCTCGGGCTGCAGATGCGGGCGGCGGCGTTCGCGCCCGAGGTCGCCCGGCTGCTCGGGGTGCGGGTGAGCCGGATGTTCACCGTCGGCTGGGCCCTGGCGGCGGTGGCGGGCGCGCTCGCTGGGGTGCTGGTAGCCCCGTCGGTGTTCCTCGGTCCCAACAGCTTTGACCCGATCCTCATCAGCGGCTTCGTCGCCGCCGTCCTCGGCGGGCTCGACAGCCCGCCCGGAGCGGTGATCGGCGGGCTCCTCCTCGGACTGGCGCTGTCCTACGTCTCGGGGTACGAGGGCGCGGCGCTGGCACCGCTGGCGGCGCTCGTCATCCTCGTCGCGGTGCTGATGCTGCGCCCGGGTGGCCTGTTCACCGCCGGAACGGAGCGACGGGTATGACCGCGGTCACCCGCGCCCGGGCGATGCTGCACCACAGCACGCTCGCCCGCTCGCTCGCCTGGGTCGTGCTGGCCGCCGTCGTGCTGGTGATCGCCTCAGACGTGATCAGCAGCTACGACGATCTGCAGCTCGCGACCGGCGCGTTCTACTTCGCGGTCCTCGCCGGACTCACCGTGCTCGCCGGGCAGAGCGGGCAGATCTCACTCGGTCACGGAGCCCTGATGGCCGTCGGCGCCTACACCGTGGCCCTGCTGATTGGCAACGAGGGCTGGGCGCTGGTGCCGGCGCTCGCGGCCGCGGTGGTGGTGACGGCGCTCGTCGGGGTGCCCGTCGGCGTGGCGGCCAGCCGGCTGCGCGGCCCCTACCTGGCCGGCGCGACGCTGGCGTTCGCCGTCGGGCTCCCGGCGCTCGCCGACAAGTTCCCGTCCCTGCTCGGCGGGGAGAACGGACTCACGATCAACCCGCCGACACCCCCGTCGTTCCTCGGCAGCTCCTTCCCGCTCGAGCGCTGGGAGGCGTGGATCGCCGGCGCCGGGGCGATCATCGTCCTGTTCGCGCTCTACAACCTCTCCTCCGGCGGGGTCGGGCGGGCGTGGCGGGCGGTCCGCGACGACGAGATCGCCGCGTCGCTGTGCGGCCTGGCGGTGGGCCCGACCCAGGCGATGGCCTTCACCGTCAGCGCCGCCTGCGCCGGCCTGGCCGGCGGTCTGCTGGCGGTGGTGCTCCAACTCGCCCAGCCGGGCGCGTTCCCTTTGCAGCTGTCGCTGTCGCTGCTCACCGGCGTGGTTCTCGGTGGCCTGGGTTCGCTCGTCGGGGCCCTCTGGGGCGCGCTGCTGCTCACCATGCTGCCCAACTGGACCAACGATCTCGCCCACTCGTTCTCCCTCTCCACCCAGGTGTCGGCCAACCTGCCGCTGGCGATCTACGGGGTCGTGCTGATCGCCGCGATGATCCTGTGGCCGAGCGGGATCCAGGGGGGCGTGCGGGCGCTCATCCGTCGACTGCGCCGGCCGGCGCCGGCGGGCGTCAGCCAGCCGACGGGCTCAACCTGAGGGCGCGGACGTCGTGCCCGCACCTGCACCTGACCGTGACGAGCGCCGGACCGGGCGCGGCACACCGAGCAGCGCCGCCTCGACCTCGCGCAGGCGCTCGTGATCGCCGCGGATCCCGAACGCGGCGTCGTTATAGAGAAACGCCTCGGCGAGCCGAACGATCGCGTAGGCCAGCGTCTGGGGGTCCGCGGGCGCCTCGTAGCGCCCGGTGGCCACCTCGG
>DATCFW010000181.1:0-3982 GCA_036509295.1 Solirubrobacteraceae bacterium
TGTACGAGCTCGACTGAGGCCGCGTAGCCCGACGGGGCGCGTGGGCGCGTGGGCCGGTGGGGCCGGGTGGGGCCTGTAAACGTCCCAACCGACCAGGCGCCGCGATCCGTTGGGGTGTTTGCCGCCCCCACGACTACCAACGCCCCACCCGACCAGGCGCCGCGATCCGTTGGGCTGTTTGCCGCCCCCACGACTGCCAACGCCCCACCCGACCGGGCGCCGCGATCCGTTGGGCTGTTTGCCGCCCCCACGACTGCCAACGCCCCGACCCCGGCGCCGAGGACGGGCGAGGGGACGTTTGCGTTGGCCGCCGTGCCGTGCCGCGCCGCGCCTCGCCGGGGCCGGAGCCGGCCCACCGGCCCGCCGGCCCCGGGTCAGAAGAGCTCGAACAGGATCGCCGCGCCGACGGCGACGAGCACCGCGGCGCCGAGCAGCTCGCTGCCGTGCTCGACGCGGCTCCCCAAACGCTGCCCCAACTCGAGCCCGAGCAGGGACAGGGTCACGCTCACGACGCCGATGACGATGACCGCCAGCACGAGCGGGGACCGCCGGGCGCCGAGGGCGAAGCCGATGACGAGGTTGTCGATGCTGAGGCCCGCGGCGAGCACGATCAGCCGCCCGAGCGGCGCGCCGTCCAGCGCTGAGCGAGGCCGGTCAACGTCAACGTCATCCTCACCCGACCGCAGCGCGGTGACGCCCAGCTGCGCGCCCGCGGCCATCAGGAGCCCACCGCCGACGATGTGGGCTTGGTGGCCAAGCGACCCCGACACGCCGCGGCCGATGAGCAGCCCGAGGAGCGGCATGCCCGTCTCGAAGACACCGAACACGACGGCGATGCGCAGCCGCAGGCGGCGGTCGACCCCGGCCAGGCCGATGGCGATCGACGCCGCGAGGTTGTCCAGGCCGACCGAGGCGGCGACCAGCAGGAGCGTCAGCATCCGGCTGCACGGTAGTGGCCGGGCGGGAGCGGCTCAGCGGCCTCTGCGGGGTCATAGCGTCAGCGAACACACAGGGGGCGCCGCGGCCGGGCACACCGCGACGCCCCCTCACCGACTCGGCGGCCGGTCCCCAGCCCTAACGCACCAGGCCGAGCGAGTTCTGCGACGGCCCGCTGCCGGCGTCGTCGACGGAGTACAGGCCACGATGCGACGGCGCCACGGCGAGGCCGAACAGGTCGCCCCCACCGTCGGGCACGAGCGTCTTGACCGCGACCGTCCGACCGGATGGGGTCGTCTCGACGAGGTTGCCGTCCGCGCCGTTGGCGGTGACGACGTCCCCGTTGGGAGCGATCACGAGGCCGAGCGGGTCGGTGAGCACCGAATCGATGGACACGGTCATTCCGCCGCCGCCGAGCACCGACCGCCGGGACAGGGCGTTCGGGATCGCGGCGACGCGGTTGCCGTTGGCGTCGGCCACGTACAGGACATCGTCGTCGCCCAGCCCGACGCCGGTGGGTCCGACGACGAGCGCGTTGGGGTCGGTGTGCTCGCCGAACCCGGTGGCGATCACTCGGTTGGCGACGACTGCCGGGTGCGAACCGTCATGACCGAATGCGAGCGTGATCCGCGCCACCGTGCCCTTATCGACGACGCTGCCGGCGGCGGCGACCGTGCCATTGAGCACGTTGGTCACGAACAGCGTCACCTGCCGGCCGCGATCCACCGCGGTCATGTCCCACGGCCCGTTGATATCGGCGGCGGTCAGCGTCCGGATCACCTGGCCGTCGGGGTTGAGGATCGTCAGCGCCCCCGCGGTCATCATCGCGGAGTCGCCGCCGGGCGCCGGCAGGGTGCCGACGATCACGTCGCCGTTGCGCAGTGCCACGAGCGCGGTGGTCAGGCCGACCGCGGGGGTCGCCGTCGGCGGAGGGACGACCGCGAACACGTGCTGCTCGCCGGAGGGCGAGACCTCGACGATGCTCGAGCCGGTGCCCTGCTGATTGGCGGAGTTGTTGAAGTTGCTGACGAGCACGTCGCCACGCACGAGATCCCCAGTGCTGTGGGGGATCACGGCGACGCCGTACGGGTTCTGGTCCCCGGCGGCGGTCGCCTTGGAATGTGGTGTGCGCACGGAAGTCCCCTTGGTAGTGGCCCAGCGCAGCGAGAGCGGCGCTCTACCTGACGACAGACTCCGTTGACCGGCCTTCCTTCCCCGGCGCCCGCGATCCAATCAGCGCCCGAGGTAGGCCCGCTTGAGGTCCTCGCTCTGGAGCAGGTCCCCGGCGGCGCCCGACAGCACCAGCGACCCCGTCGCCAGCACATACCCGCGATCGGCGATGGACAGCGCCATCGTCGCGTTCTGCTCCACCATCAGGACCGCCACGCCGGACTCGTGGACCTCCTTGATGATGCGGAAGTTCTGCTGAACAAGCGCGGGTGAGAGCCCCATCGACGGTTCGTCCATCAGCAGCAGCCGCGGCCGCGACATCAGGGCCCGCCCCATCGCGACCATCTGCTGCTCGCCGCCCGACAGCGTGCCGGCGAGCTGATCGCGGCGCTCGTGCAGGCGGGGAAACAGGGTGTGGACCCGGTCGAGGTCCTCCTTGAACGTGGACCCGTCCTGGAGCACGGCGCCGAGCTCGAGGTTCTCGAGCACCGACATGTAGCCAAACAGACGCCGGTTCTCCGGCACGATCGCCATGCCGCGGGCGATGCGGTCGGGCACCGGGCGCTGGGTGATCTCCTCGCCGTCGAGCAGCACGCGACCGGCCCGGGGGCGGACGATACCGAGGATCGTCTTCAGCGTCGTCGACTTCCCCGAGGCGTTGCCGCCCAGCAGGCAGACGAGCTCGCCGGCGTCGACCTGGATCGAGATCCCCTGGAGGATCCGCATCTTCCCGTAGTAGGTGGTGACGTCGTCGAGCTCCAGCAGCATGTGGCCTCGCTAGGCCTCGGCCAGCGCTTCGGGATCGCGGCCGAGGTAGGCCTCGACGACGGCGGGGTGGTTGGCGACCGCATCGAAGGTGCCCTCGGTGATCTTGACCCCATGGTCGAGCGCGACAACGCGGTCGGAGATCCCTTCGACGACGTGCATGTCGTGCTCAATGACGAGGATCGCCAGCGACAACTCGTCGCGCAGGCGGGCGATCACCTCGGTGACCTCGTGCGTCTCGTTGGGGTTCATCCCGGCAGCGGGCTCATCGAGCAGCAGCAGCTTGGGCCGCGTCGCCAGCGCGCGGGCGATCTCCAGGCGGCGGCGGTTGGCGTAGGAGAGGCTGTAGGCGGGTTGATCCCAGCGGTAGCCGGCGAGACGCTCGCCGAAGAAACCGAGGACCTCCTCGGTGAGCGCGTGGACCTCGCGGGCCTCGCGCCGAGCGCGGGGCAGGCGCAGCATCGACTCGATCGGCGTCGCCTTGGTCGAGCCGTACGTGGCCGCCATGACGTTCTCGCGAACGCTCATGTTGAGGAACAGCCGCAGGCTCTGGAACGTCCGGGCGATGCCGGCGTCGGTGATCTTGTGCGGCACCCGGCCGGCGATGCTCTCACCGGCGAAGCGGATGTCACCGTCGTCGGGCGTGTACACGCCGGTGATGGCGTTGAACACCGTTGTCTTGCCGGCGCCGTTGGGCCCGATGACCGACACGATCTCCTTCTCACCCACCTCGAGGTCCAGGCCGGTGAGGGCGTGCAAGCCGCCGAATTGGATCCCGACGCCGCTCAGCGCCAGCAGCGGCTCGGCCATCACACCACCTCAACCCGCATCGTGCCGAGCAGCCCTTGCGGTCGCGCCGCCATCGTCGCGATGAGGATCGCGCCGACGAGGATCTGGGCGGTGATCGACGGGTTGACGACCAGGCGCGACTCCCAGCAGCAGGCGGCCACGTACAGCGTCGGCACCAGCGCAAACGGCCGGTAGCGCGGCGAGAGCCGGACGATGGCGAAGATGGCGCAGATGAGAACGACGTAGAGGATGTTGCCGTATCCGGCCGCCTTGGTCGGCACGATCGCCCAGTGGCGGACGAGCGAGCCGATCCAGCCGCCGC
>DATCFW010000182.1:0-8095 GCA_036509295.1 Solirubrobacteraceae bacterium
GACGACCGGCAACGGGAGAGCATCGCTCACCTCGATCACACTCACCCGCCAGGGCCGCGCCGCACTCGACACCTACACCGACACGCTCCGCGACCTACTCGACGGACTGTAGACCTAAACCCCTGCGCTCCCGACCGAGAGGAGCGCAGGCGTGATCGCTTCAGGCGGTGCGACGCGACGTCGCACGTAGTGAGTGAACGCACGATTGGAGGATCGACCGATGTGATGTTGAGCGTGTAGTTCCAGGTCCGTGCTTGCTGGCCTGTCCCCTCCTCGACGTGCGTCGTTCGGCTCTTAGTCGGCGGGGTGCGAAGCTCGGGGAAAAGCCCAAGGGCCTCCCGTTCTGTCCGGGGGCGCCAGGCGAGGGGAAGACCGGACGGCTGAATTGCTTGAACCCTCGTTGATGCCTCGTTAAGCGGACCTCGCCGACGGATTGCGGGTGGCGGGGATGTAAGGACTGGTCGCTGGGAAGCGGCAGACGCCGGCCGGGCACGCCTTCCGGTTGGGATGAGCACCGTCGTCCTCGGGGTAAAGGGGGCAGCCATCTCGGTCGTAGCTCATGCGTGCGGAACGCGGGAACCCCGTCGAGGTCCGGGCAGCAGGTGTTGTCCGGTAAGCCGACCGTGAGGAGGGCCCAACTCCTCGGCGGGAATCGGATGACCGAGAAGCGAATGCCGGTAGCGGAAACGCGACGGGAACCCGGGACAGGATGACCGTCTCCTCCAGGCGGTCGTGTCGGATAACCGGCCGGATACGGACCCTGTGATCCGGCCCGAAAGGGCGCTGACGCGGTCAGGTGAGGCGGTGAAGAAGAAGATGACCGAAGCCCCGGAACCGAAGGACAAGTCGGACGTTGCGATCAACGCGTGGTGAACGGACCAGAGGACGCGCCCTTTGACTGGCGCCAGGTTGACTGGCGGCGGGTCGAGGACGAAGTACGGCGGCTGCGGCAACGGATCTTCACGGCATCGCAGGCGGGGGACCTCGCAAGGGTCCGCCAGTTGCAGAAGTTGATGCTGCGGTCGCGCGCTAACACGCTGATCAGCGTGCGGCGTGTGACCGAGCGCAACGCCGGTCGTCTGACGGCGGGCGTGGACGGCGAGGTGGTGCTGGAGGCCGCGTTTGACGCCCAGCGGCGGTTCGTCGCCAACGCCTCGCACGAGCTGCGCACCCCACTGGCGATGATGCGCACGCGGCTGGACGTCGCGGTCGGCAAGCCCGATGGCGTGCCGCCGCAACCCCAGGCTCTTAACGCGGGTCTGCGCAGGGACCTCGACCGCGCCGATGCGCTGCTGGAGAGCTTCCTGACGCTCGCGCGCGCAACACGGCACGCTCACCGACCCCACGATCGTCTCGCTCGACCAGATCCACCTTGTTGTCAACCAGCCCCGCCGCGTGACCGACGCGCTCACGAGGGGGCATGACCAAATCGCCGCGCAGCAGCTCGAGGTGCGCACAGCCCTCGCCCGCATCGGTGTCCCTCGCAGCGAGACGCTGCTGACGCGGATGGTCGAGAACGTGATCGAGAACAGCGTGCACCACAACCAGCCGCACGGCTTCATCAACATCAGCTGCGAGAACATTGACGAAGCGGGGCGGCTGGTCGTCGAGAGCGGCGGGCCGGTGCTCGACCAGGACGCCGTCGCGCAGCTCGCCCAGCCGTTCAGGCGCCTCGGGGTCGAGCGCACCGGCTCACAGAACGGTCACGGCCTGGGCTTGTCGATCGTCGCAGCCGTCGCCGACGCGCACGGCGGCACGCTCGAGCTCCACGCCCGTCCCCAAGGGGGACTGCGCGTCCAGATCACCCTGCCATCCGCCGTACGGCTGCCCGCCACCCCGGTGCCGGCATGAGGGTCCTCGTCGTCGAGGACGAGCCGGAGTTCGCGAACCTGATCGCCGAGGGCCTGCGCGACCAGGGCATCGCCGTCGACATCGCCTACGACGGACTAGCCGGCGCAGCCAAACTCAACGTCCACCCCTACGACGTCGTCGTGCTCGACCGCGACCTCCCCGGCGTGCACGGCGACACCCTCTGCCGCATGATCACCGACTCGCACGATCCCGCGATGATCCTGATGCTGACCGCCGCCGCCAGGCCTGCCGAGCGCGTCGCCGGGCTCGCGCTCGGCGCCGACGACTACCTCCCCAAACCCTTCCACTTCCCCGAGCTTGTGCTCCGGATCCGTGCGCTCGCCCCCCGCAAACCCACCGCCCAGGACCGCATCCTCACCGCCGCGGGCATCGAGCTCGATCCGCTCGCCCGCACCGCCACCCGCGACGGCCGCGGACTCGACCTCTCCGCCAAGGAGTTCGCTGTGCTCGAAGCGCTGCTCACGGCCAGCCCCGGCGCGCTCAGCGCAGAACGCCTACTCGAGCAAGCCTGGGATGAGAACACCGACCCCTTCACCAACACCGTGAGGGTCACCATCGGCCGCCTGCGCCGAAAGCTCGGAGAACCGAACATCATCCAGAACGCGCCCGGCATCGGATACCGCATTACCTAAAACCGTCTGAGCCGGGCGAGCAACCTGAGGTACATCCGGCCTTACCCGCGGTGGATAGCGCACATCGGTGTAGCGCCCATCAAAGGAGAGGGTCAGGACCAGGCCCTCACGGCGCCGACCAAGAAGCAATGCGGGGCTCGGCCGAGCGTGCCCAAATGCCACAAGGTGCGCGAAGCAGCGAAACAGCAGCGATCCCCATTCCGAGGACACCAACACGCGCGGCTGGAATCGGACACGATGGATCACGGGATCCGACCTCGGCGAGGTGACCGTTCTGCGTGTCCGGGGAGAACTGTTCCGAGAGCGGCGGGCCTGTGGTGCGCCGACGACGGGCCCGCCGTCGGCCTCGGTTACGGCCGGAGGTGTCTGCGCTCGCCGGAATCACCGGCGGACGCCGATGGTGGACGGATAACTCACGGGTATCGATGCCTTGCAGATAGATCGACGTAATGCCGAGATGGGCATGCCCGAGCTGGCTCTGGATAATCGGCAACGGAATCCCTTCGTGGGCCATCTCGATCGCGTGAGCATGGCGGAGCTGGTACAGCGCGAACCGCCGTCGCACCCCGGCATGCGCAGCGAGCCGCCGGAGCTCACCGCGCGCGGCGGTCGCTGACCAGCCCCGACCGCGGGTCGGGCCGGCGAGGATGCAGAACAGCGGCCCGATCGGAAGCTGGATGCGGTGCTCGGTCCAGCGGGCGACGTTGGTCCCACGCCCAGTCGTCCATCCCGACCGTCCTGCGCTTCCCGCCGTTCCCAACGCGAACGAGCACCGATCCGGTCTTCGGATCCAGATCGGACTCCGTCAGGGCGAGCGCTTCGCTGATCCGCAGCCCGGCGCGCCACAGGATCGCGATCAGCGCGCGAGTCCTGTCCGCATACGCCCCTCGGCCAGCCTGGCGCATCACGAGGATGATCTCCTCGACCGTCGGCGGATCGGCCGGATAGCGCTGCCCCTTGCTCGGTGGCGCGCACCCCGCCCAATGGCCAGGTGTCGCTGCCGGGGATCGCATACGGCCGGTGACGTCCGCGAGTTTTGGCTCGGACATGATGTCCTCCCATTCGGGTCGGTCCGGTCAGCGGCGGCGCCCACGAAACCGGCCGCTGCTTGATGCCACAGCTTCCCACCTTGTCGCCGGCGGTGTGGGAGATTGGGCGGGTACTCTGTGCTCATGACCTTCACGCGGATCACCATTCGCGCTGATCAGATGGACGGCGTCCCGTGTATCCGCGGCCTGCGGATCCCCGTCGCGACGGTCATCGGGATGATCGCCGAGGGGATGACGGCCGATGAGGTTCTTGACACATACCCGGACCTTGAGCTCGGCGACGTGCAGGAAGCGCTCCACTTCGCGGCCGAGGCCGTCCGTGAGCGCGAGCTACCGCTCGCCGGGTGAAGTTCCTGATCGATAACGCGCTCTCGCCGGCGGTCGCGATCGAGCTCAACCGCGGCGGTCACGACGCAGTCCACGTTCGCGAGCTCGGGATGCAGGCCGCGTCCGATGAGGAGATCTTCGACCACGCCGCCCAAGATGACCGGGTCGTGGTCTCGGCCGACACCGACTTCGGAACGCTCCTCGCGCTCCGCAAGGAAACCTCGCCGTCGGTGATCCTATTCCGACACGGCAGCCAACACCGACCGACCGACCAGGCCGCGCTGCTGAAGGCCAACCTGCCGCAAATCGTCAGCGCCCTCGAGGCCGGAAGTATCGTCGTCATCCAGCCCGACCGCATACGGATCAGAGCACTGCCGCTGATCCCGTAGTCCGGTTCACTCCCGACGCTACCGCTGGACGCCTGAAGCCGTCACGGCTACCGCGTGGCCGCTTTACGCGAGACCCGCAGTCCGCGACAAGCGCGGGGCAGGTCGCGGAGACGCTCCGTTCCCATGCGCAGATCCTACGCGAGTCTCGGGACATATTGGGGACACGTACCGAGATAAGACCAAATCGCACAAACCAAAACAACACTATTTGCAGCTACTTTTCAGAGCCCGCCGTCGGAATCGAACCGACAACCTCTTCATTACAAGTGAAGTGCTCTACCAATTGAGCTAGGCGGGCGCGGGTCCCAAGTTTGGCAGGGGCGCTCGGGGCCGGGGAGCACCCACAGCGCTCAGCGATCGGAGCCGGCGAGTTGCTGCTCCCACCAGGCGAGGGTGTCGCTCATCGTCTGGCGCAGCGGGATCTGTGGCTCCCAGCCGGTCAGTGCGGTCAGCCGGGCGTGATCGCCGCGGAGGTCCATCACCTCGGTCGCTCGCACGAGGGCGGGATCGACCACGTGCTCGACCTCGATCGGGGCGAGCAGTTCGGTCAGCAGGGCCACCTGCTCAGCCGCCGACACCGACACGCCGGAGCTGACGTTGTAGACGCCGGCGGGGGCGCCCGGCTCGCCGGCCGGCGGCGCCGTGGCGAGCAGCCGATAGGCGCGCGCGACGTCGCGGACATCGGTGAAGTCCCGCCGGGTGCTCGGGTTGCCGGTGACGATGCGGAGGGTGCGCGCCCCCGCGCGGCGCCCCTCGGCCGCCTGGCGGCTGAGGTTTGACAGCAGATAGATCGGCGGCTGGCCCGGGCCGGAGTGGCTGAACGGGCGGACTTTGATCAGGTCGAGGCCGTAGGCGTCCCGGTAGACCTCGGTGAGCATCTCCCCACACGCCTTGGACACGGCGTACGGGTTGGCCGGCCGGATCGGCGCGTCCTCGGAGGTCGGGAGCGCGGGCGCCTGCCCGTAGACCTCACACGATCCGACCCAGACGATCCGCGGCGCATCGGCGCCGAGCTGCCGCACGGCCTCCAGCAGCTGGACGCTCGCGCCGACGTTGTCGGCCAGCGTCCGGGCCGGCTCCTGCCACGATCGCCCGACGGAGGTCAGCGCCGCCAGGTGGTAGACGACGTCGGGCGCCGCCCGGCCGACCGCCCCGTGCGTCGCCGCGCCATCGCGCAGATCGACCGCGACCCCTCGCCCGCAGCCGTCGGGGATCGTGCCCCGCCGGGACAGGGCCACCACCTCGTCGCCCGCCGCGGCGCATTCGCGGCACAGCCATGCGCCCGCGAACCCGGACGCACCCGTGATCAGTGCCCGCACGCCAGCCACACCCAGCCGCTCACGGGTTCCCGCCACGCATCTCCGTCGCGGGCCCTCAGGGGGTTTCGTGCACCGAGACCGCGTGCTCGAGCGAGCCGTGGCCGTTGCTCGAGAAGTCGCTCTCGGGCTCGGGTGGCGCCGCTTCTGGCTCGGCGTTGATGCGCCGCTCGAGCTCGCCCAGGATCAGTCCGAACAGGAGGTGGCGCCACGCCGCCTGAAGGTAGGCGGCGCGGCTGCCGCTCAGCTTGGGCAGGTCCCCGCGCGCCGGATGCAGGCGATCGGTGAGCGCGGTCAGCGGCCACAGCACGACGTGCTCGGCGAGCGCCGCGGCCGGGCCGCGCAGGGCCGGCGGGAGCGGCAGCGCCGGCGCGAGATTGGCGTACGCCGCCCCGAACAGCGCGCCGTTGCCCATGTGCAGCCCCAGCCCGATCGGCAGCCACGCGTCCCCGCGCGTCACCGCCTTGCCGAGCAGCTCGACGTCGTCGTAGCGGCTGGAGAAGACCAGCTTGTCCAGCGGTTGTTGCAGCCCCCACACCGCGGCGGCGATGGCGCCGCTCACGGCCCCGCGCAGCGTTCGGGTGCGATCGATTGCCGGGCTCACGTCGTCTCAACTGTAACGGGCGCAGGCGCGATGGGTACGGCATTGTGCGATGGATCACGACCCGACAGCCGGCGAGGAGCGGTACTACCGCCGGGCGCGCGATCATCGGGCGAATCTCCTGGTGTACGGGTTCGTCAGGGTCACCTTCCAGGCGTTTTTTCTCGTCTACTTCCGGATGAAGCGGATCGGGCGCGAGTACATTCCGAAACGGGGCCCGGTGATCATCGCCTCCAACCACCGCAGCTTCCTGGACCCGTTCGTGATCGCCTGCATGGCCCGCCGCCCGATGTACTACGTGGCCAAGAAGGAGATCTTCCAGTACAACCGGCTGCTCGCCTGGACGCTCGGCGCGCTCGGCGCGTTTCCGGTCGATCGCGGTGCCGGGGACGCTCAGTTCATTGAGACGGCCAAGGCGATCCTGGCCCGCGGAGACATCGTGCTCATCTTTCCCGAGGGCACCCGGACCCGCCCCGGCGCGCTCGGCAACCCCAAGCGGGGCGTCGGCCGGCTGGCGCTGGAGAGTGGCGTTCCCGTGGTGCCGATCGCCGTGATCGGTACCGAGGCCATTCGCCGGGGTTGGCGCCTGCGGCCGCACAAGGTGCGCCTCCGCGCCGGCCGAGCCCTGCGCTTCCCGCAGGTGTCGGAGCCGTCGGTGGCGCTGGCCGGAGCCGTGACCGATCGCATCTGGCCGTGCGTGATGCTCCAGTGGGAGTGGCTCGGCGGCCTGCCTCCGGTCCGGCGGGTCGGAATCATCGGCGCCGGCGGCTGGGGGACGAGCCTGGCGGTGTGCCTGGCTCGCGCCGGGTTCGAGGTCGACCTCGGCTGTCGCACCGCGGAGCAGGCCCACATCCTGCAGTCCGCGCGCGAGAACGCGCGCTACCTTCCCGGCGTCGGGCTCCCCGACGCGGTCCGCGTCCTGCGCGCGTCTGAGCTCAGCCCCGAGGGGCATGACATCGTCTGCCTCGCTGTGCCGGCCCGGGCGCTGCCGGCGGTGATGGCTGCCCACGGCGAGCGGATCACGAGCCGAGCGGGCGTCCTGGTCGTCTCCAAGGGGGTCGTTCCGCCGCTTGGCACCCTGCCGAGCGCCTTCGCCGCCGAACGCTGCAGCGCCCGAGCCGTCGGGGTCCTCGCCGGTCCGGCGAACGCGGCGGAGCTGCTCGAGCACGGCGGCTCGGTGGTGGTGGCCTCGCTGGATCGCGGCTTCGCCCGGCAGCTGGCCAACGCGCTCGGGGCCGCCAACCTCGACGTGCAGAGCACCAACGACGTGACCGGCGTCGAGCTCGCCGGCGCCGCCAAGAACGTCGCCGCGCTGGCCGCCGCCGCGGCCTCGCCGGCGGGGGCGAACATCGCCGGCGCCGCCGCGGGCAAGGTGTTCGCGGAGATCGACGCGCTCGCCCGGGCGCGGGGCGGCCGGCCGGAGACCTTCGCCGGCCTGGCCGGCACCGGGGCGCTCGTCGCCAGCGTGGTCGACGGCAGCTCGCGCAACCATCGCGCCGGGGAGCTGCTGGCCCAGGGGGTTCCCGCCGCGGAGATCGGCCACGCCCTGGGTCAGGGGACCGAGGCGATCGACGCTGTGCCCCTGCTCGCCTCCGCGGCGCGCCAGGCACGGCTCGAGTCGCCCGCGCTCGATGGGCTCGCGGCGCTGGTCGAGGGACGGATCGAGCCCGAGCAGTGGGCCGCGACCGTGAGCGAGCCGCGACGGCCGAAACGACGGTCTATCCGCGCCGCGTAAGCCCAGGTAGGCTCAGGATGAATTGGAAAACGGCAACGCTCCCCAGTCCAAGGCTGAGATCGACGCTCGCTTCACCGAGCTGTATCGACGGCATCTCCGTGACGTCTACTCCTACAGCTACTACCGGGTGGGCAACCACCACGACGCCGAGGACCTCACCGAGCAGACGTTCCT